>JAUILW010000005.1 GCA_030432795.1 Gammaproteobacteria bacterium | reverse complement strand
GCGGTTCATGAACGCATTGACCGCCTGCCCGACGATCAGCAGGATGCCCACGCCCATCACCAAGTAGGCCAGCTCGCTGACGTCGCGGCTGGCGTTCAGCGCGTCCTTGGCGGCTTGGGCGGCGGCAGACGCCACCTCGGCTTCGGCTTGTGCTAACAGCAGCGGCATCTAGGTTTCCTTGCTCATCGCCTTGAGTTTCTCGATGGCCGCGTGCCCCTCGGTCAGCAGGTGCGCGATCCGGTCCACGCCGAGCCTGAGCCGACGATTCAGCAGGTGCGTCCACACGTTCACGGTCAGCAGCGCCACGCCTAGCAGCCAGTAGCAAACCGTGGCCACCTCCCGCCCTAACACCGTGAACGACAGCAGGCCGTAACCCGATAACGCGCAGGTCAGGAACACCATCGTCAGCTTCTTCAAGATGCGGGCCGACTCGTTGTCTTCCTGGCTGTCCGCCTTCCGCATCGCCGCGTGGAAGATGTGCGCCGTGTGCGCGTACTCCATGACGGTCCACACCCGCATCGCTGTGATCCACATGACCAGCAGGGGCGTGCCGGCGCAGCACAGGAAGTTCATCGCCTTCCCGCACGAGAACACGTCGATGTCGCAGCAGGTGTTCAACTCACGATCTCCAAGTCCTCGGATTGCCCGTCGTCGTAAATCACTTCCGCGATCAGCGTCCCGTCGTCCTCTTTGGCCAACTGCACCAGCACCACGTCGTCCTGGTGGGCGAGGTCCAGCAGTTGCGACGGGTACACGATGTCTCGCTTGACGATCACCGCATGGCCACCGTGGTCGCAGGCGCGGACGGCCGGTACTGCGCCACGCGGTCCGGTGCGCGGAGCCCCGGCCGGTAGGCGACGACTCGCGCGGGCGCCTTGAGCCCCAGCAGCCGCTTGGGCTTGGCAGCCGGTTCGTCCGCGTCTTCCTCTTCGTCAGCCGGCGAGGCGGGCGCCGACTGCAGCTCGGCGGGAACTTCCTGGCCAAAGCGTTCATAGTCCGCGGCGGTGGCCGGGCCCCAGTGCAGGAACCGAGCGCCGCCATAGCCACCGTGAGAGCTGTAGCCGCTGCGCGTGCCCGTGGCGTAGCCGCCGTGTGAGGAATAGCCCCCATGAACCGGGCAGGCCGTGCGGCTGCCGTAGGAGCTGTAGGAACAGTATTCGTCCCGGTCGATGGCGTAGCGGGTTGTCGATGCCGGCCGGTTGACGGTCACTGTGCGCGTTCCGCCAAACCACGTGGGCCGGCTGTACGTGCGGGCGACGGTCCCGTTGCTGGCGGGCATGTCGCAAACCGTGACGCCGTTGATGGTGCGGCAGTTCTGCGCGACGCAGGGCGCCACCAGCATCATGACCGTGGCGAGGGTGACGAGGAATCTACTCATCTTCGGGTTCCTTGTGGTGCTTGAGCATGCGTGCCCGGAGCCCTTTGTCGCTCTCGGGATACCACGCCTGCCGGGTGTGGTTGAAGCGGTAAACGCCGGGCACGCTGAACCCTTGGCCGGTCCAGTCCAGGCGGGTGTCTTCCCCCTCGATCTCCTCATCCACGTTCGCCAGGATGGCGATCACGGGCAGGCCGGCGATGGCGTCGGTCACCTGCTTGATGCGGCCGGCGCTCTGCTGGTCGTACAACAGCAGCAGGCCGACCTGGCCGGATTCGATGATCGCGTCGAGGCCCGCGGAATAGACCGCAAAGGTTTGTGGCTGCACTTCCGCCTCCTTCACCAACTGGTCGATGGCGGGCCTCCACCGGCGGACCACGGACTTTTCAGGTGGCTGCGCAGCCACCAGGACCGGGTCGACCTCCACCGCTACCCGGATCGGCAAGGGCGCCGGCGTGGGCTCGGCCACCTGGTCCTCGCGGAACAGGCCGACCGTGCTAGCCAGCATCACCGCGATACCGATTCCCTGCAGCAGCGTCCTCATGCGGCCACCCTCACGATCGAGCCGCCGCCGTGACGCGCGGACGCTTCGGTGTGGAACAGCCAGCCCTTGTAGCCGAACCGGCTGCCGTGGCTGTTCCGCTCGCCGTACAGCCAGCCGTACTTGTCGTGGAAGTAGGGCAGGCCGAACATGATCAGGTGCCCCCACCACATCAGGCCGATGCCCGACGCCTGGTTGGTGACCGACGCGCTCAGCAGCGCGTGCATGTCGCCCGACCGGATGTGCACCACCTCCAGCGGCATCGCCTCTTTCCGCTCCTCGCGGATCTCGGGGGTGTCGTAGCTGCGGTAGTTGCGGTCGTGCGGCTTCCAGGTGCTCTGCTTGGCCACGCCGTGCTTCAGCGCGTACTCCAGCCACTCCTTGGCCCAGCCGCCACGCGAGCGACCGCCGGTCACCGGCGCGCAGACGCTCTCGGGGGACAACTGCACGTAGGGCCTGCCGGCCACCAGCAGCGCGGCCTCCAGCGCCGAGCACGCCCCGTACCCCCAGCAATTGTGAACGCCCAGCCCATCGGCAATGTAGCTGTTGTCGCCCTCTACCCCGATGTTGTAAACGCGACCGCGGTAGTGCTCCGTCTCGATGGACCTGACCTTCCGCCAAGTCGCCCCTGCGTCTTGATGAACACGCCAGTTGTCGCTCTTCGACGCCGCGGAGACCTTCCAGACCGGCTTGCGCGTCTTGGCGTACTCGTTCTTTTGCGGCTTCTCTTTAAGGATGGACGGCCGCAAGCCAAGGTAGTTGGCGATGTCGAACATGTTGTGGGCGAGCTGCTTTGAGACCGTCGCCCCGACATCGCACACGGTCGTATCCCGAACGCGGTGGTGGCCATCGCCGGCAATCCACCCGTCCCACACGCCGTGCAGGAATTCGTCGGGACCCGACATGACATCCGGGTGTAGCTTCTTGCCGTGCGCTAGTTTGCCGCAGAGGGCCTCAAACAGCGACGCCCACTGTTTCCCGTACAGTTCGACCAGGATGCCATTGCTTCCGTTAGCCTGCTTGCCTGTGGTCTCCGAGAACTTTTCGCGGATGATGCGGCTTGCTTCGGCAGCGATCGTTTCACGCTCCTTGATGTCGAACGCCCAGGTCGCCACGTTCTTGTGACGGAAACCTTCAGCCGCGTAGAGACCAATCAGATACCCAAAGTCGCGGTCCAACTCTATGAAGTCGGGCAGTTCCTTGACTGCGTGATTGTTCCACGTGTCGCACCCGCGGCCTGCGCCACTGTACTGCTTCACCGGTGCGACAAGCTGCGCCGTTTGCAGCACGCGCACGCGGACGGCGGAACTCACCCGCGGCAGGCGCACGTAATCGTCGCCGCGCAACTCACCGGACGGCACATAACCCCGCTTGGTCAGCACTTCGTGATTTGGCGTCAGCCTCAGGTGACTGTGACCCCACAGCTTGACGGTAACCAGGTCACCTTCGTACTCACGCCCGTGGAGTTGCTTGACCGTGCTGGCGTTACCCTCGGCGGTCCACACCACGTCAAACGTGCGGACATCTTTGATCGGCTTCACCGTGCCGTCCGCCATCCTCACCATCGCATCCGCGAGCAGGCAATACGGCAGGCCGTTCTGGTACTTGCACGGCACGTTGTGCTCTTCGAACAGGTGCAGGATCGACGCCTGATTGCGCATCAGGTACTCGGCCCGCTCCTTGCACTCCTGCTCGTCGACGTAGCCGAACGCCTCTTCGAACGGCGTGCCGAAGCCCTGCGTGCAGTCGCCGTCCTCGTCGAACTCCGTGCCGCACTTCAGCCGGTCGATCTCGTCCTGCGGCATGTTGTAGAACGCCCTGGCGCTCTTGCCGGTGCAGATCGGGATGCGGTGGCCGTCGTAGTCCACGTACTCCATCACTGCACCTCCTCGATCGCGGTGAGGATCTGCGCGGTCATCGCGTCCAGGTCGCCCGACAGCAGCCCGCCGGTCGCCTTCGCGCCCTTGCGGATGTGGAAGTACGATTTGCGGCCGCTCTTGGCCTCGCACCACGCCAGCGCCTCCCGCCAGGGGGACGGCTTGTCCCGCTGGTCGTAGTCCAGCACCGCGCGGTGGTTCTCCTCGAACCGGTCGCGGATCGCCTTGCTGTTGGCCACCACCGGCGCGGGGGATTGCTCCTCGCTCTCGTGCGCGGCGATCATCCACAGCGCGCCGTCGTTGGGAAACGGCGAATCGACCACCGGCGTCGGTCCGGGGTCGGGGTCCGGGTCGGGGCGCGGATCAGGGCCGGGGCCTGGCCCGATGTTGATGACGCCCAGCAGCGCCGCCAGGCTGACCAGCACCAGCGCCACGCCGAACGAGCGGAGCATGCTACCCATGGCCAATGTCCCCCACAACCGCCGGGATGATCACTTCCTTGACCGCCTTCACCGCCTCCTTGGCGGCGGGGTCCTCACGCGGACCCAGGCTTTCGAGCAGCGCCGCGCAGTGCGCCATGTCCTCCTGCCACGAGGGCTCGCCCCGCTTGGTCAGCCAACGCTTGCCGGCCGCGTACAGGCTCTTGTAGCTCGGCGCCGCGATCAGCAGCCCGCCCAGGACGACGCCCGCGATCGCGGTGATGTTGGAGACTTCCACGGTTTGGCCCTCTCGGCAGTGGGATCAGGGAGCGGGAATCAACTAAGCGGCCAGCGTGGCCAGGATCGCGTCCTCGCACTGCTTGACCTCGGCGGGCGGGTGCGGGCAGTTCTCCTCGTCGCACGAGCAGCCGAAGCCGCCGTGCTCGGGGTTGTACTTGCTGAGGTACACCTCCGCCTGGTCCTTGTTGAGCGACAGCAGCCACTTCAAGAACACCTGGAACTGCTCGCTGCTGAGCACCTTCATCGCGGTCTGCAGCAACACAAACAACTGAGCGAAGTCCATCGATCAAGCTCCTATGGAAAGCCAATTGGCGAAAAACGAGTTGCGTTCGTAGTCCCAGCGGTGGCCGGACACGTTCTCGCGGTGCGGCGGGGTTTTGTTGGACGGGACGAAGTTCGGCAGCGTGGCCATCGCGCGGTCGAACATGCTCTGCATGCCGCCGAAGCCCTTGCCGTCGCCCAGCCCGCGCGAGTAGGCCAACGCGTCGTGGACCTCGTCGTATGCGTCGGAGGTGTTGGGCACGAGCTTGACCAGGTCTTCCAGCGGGTCCCGCTTGGGCAGCACGCCCAGCAACGGGCTGGCCGGGCACGCCCCGTCGAACCGCACAAACGGCAGGTGCGGCACGTGCTCGCTCTTGTTGATCACCCCCATGATCGGGATGTTCCCGCTCGGCACGGTCGACCACAGCGCCGAGTGGTTCAGCGCGCGGTGGATGTCGTCCGGGAAGTCCTGCATCGCCCAGCCCACCGGCAGTCCGCCCATCGAGAAGCCGGACAGCACGACCAGCGAGTCCGGGTGCTTGTCGAGCACCTCGCGCACCAGGCGGCGGACGTACTGGCGGTCCGCGCCGCCGTTCCACGCCTTGTCGCCGCCATCGGCGAAGTACAGCCGCCAGTCTTTGACGGCCGGCTCGTCGAGCAGCCGGGTGTGCCGCGGGAAGTCGGTGTAGCGGAACGGGTGGTAGCCCGCCTGCTGGGTGAAGCCGTGGAACAGAATCCACACCATCCGCGCGACCTCGGGTCCCGAGGTCCTGACGACGCGGCCGGCCATCGTGTCGGCGCTGAGGGGCTGGCGTGGCATGGCTAGCTCTGAAAACTTGGCCTGACGCCGCCGCGGTGCGACGACGCCAGGCCCTGCGAAAGGCTTCCACCTCGAAATTGGCCGGGGCCGGATTCGAACCGGCGAAACTCAAGCTTATGAGGCTTGCGAGGTACCAGACTCCTCCACCCGGCTCTAGATTCAGATCACCTGCCTTTCGGGGTTCGGTGATGGCGCAACGAAAAACCCGCGGCCCTCGGCGAGCGGTGAAGCAGGCCGGGGACCGCGGGTTTTCTGTCGGCGGGTCGACACCAGGTTGTGCCGGGTATCCTAGCGCTTAGCTGTTCTCGATGTCAAGACGACGGCGCCGGCGGCTCAACGCTAGCTGTTTTCGCCGGCGTTGGGCGATCTCCAGCAGCTGGTCCTGGCTCAGCCACTCGTCGTCCATCGTCACAATCCGCACGCCGCTGTGCGAAGCCTCGACCGTCGCAAACGGCACGTCCACCTGCACCGCCGCGGGGATCTTGATCACGACCTCTCGGTATCGGGGCATCGTGCCTCCTTCATCGCGTGCGTGCGGGGGTTAGTCCTGATTATCGAGGAACTGCTGGATAGCAGCAGCCAGGTTGCGCTGCGTCTGCACCTGATGCGTGGACCAGCCGCCCGTGCAGCTCTCGTCTGCCCACTGGTGCAGTTGCCGCCGGACGAGTCGCAGCATCTCTTCGCAGCCAACCACACGACTACACAGCCCCTTCAACTCCCCCACCTCCGCCTGCAACTTGTCCCCTAGTAGCTGGGCGTCCACACGCCACTGCTGCTCGTCGGAGAGTTGCTTTTCGAGTTGGGCGATGCGGGCGAGGAGTTCGGCGTTCTCGGCAGACTGATAGGCTGCGCACCCACCCCTCCTAAAGCACTTGTGGCAATCGCCGTCGCCGTCTGTGTCATTCGGGCATTTCCATTCCATCGCGTCACTCTCCCTTGTTCATGCGGTCGCAAATCGACTGCGCGTGCTCTTTACTAAGGCCGGTGTCGAGCGCGAAGTGGCGCCACTCGTTAAACACAGCGTAGCCCTCCGGGTAGGGCCAATAGCAAAATCGGACCTGCCATTCTGGACCACGGAACAGCCGCAAGATCATCTTTTCAATACGCTTCAGCATCGCGTCACTCTTGTTTTAGGGATGCGGCTAGTTCGGGGTCGTTGTTTGGGTGGGGGATCGCCGCCCTCGTAGACTCCAAGTGCTGTTTGGCGTCCGCGATGCTGCTGGCTGCCGATCCAAGAATTCCGGCAAGTAGGTCGAGTTTTCGCAAGACCTTCTCTTGCCACTCAGGCTTTGCCGGGGCGGGCGTGGGGGTGGGCTCGGGAAATTCCTTCAACATCGTCTGCACCCGCTCTAGCAGCACTTCCGCCGACTCGCGGTTGTGGCACGCGATGTAGACTTCACCGGGCTGCGGCTGGTAGTCCGTGACAGTCTCACCGTCGTCATACTCGCCGACAGCGTGCTTGCCTTGTCCGGTAGCGAATATCAGGCCGGCGCCATCCTTGTCCGTGAATACACTGATCAGCACTTCCCCGGTTCCGAGAGTGACTTGCAGCGGATTCGGGAACTTCTCCTCCCCCGCCTCTTCCGGCGTGGGCTCGGCGGGTGGGGGCGGGGCGGTGGTGGGAAGCTTTCTTGCGGCGACCCAGATTTCGCCAGCCGCACTCGTCCAGGCTTCTTTGCCGCTCACATCGCTAGGTGGCAGTCCGTACCGGCTTAGCGTCTGTCCGTTCTTGAGTGCCTTTTCGAGTTCGGCGGTGAAGGTGGCGATCTGTTTCGTCAGCCGCTTTTTCACGCCCACTTGATGGTCGTGGTTGGCCTGCCAGTGCTGCACTTCCGCCTTCAGCCGCACCACCTCCCGCTCCAGTTCCTCCACCCGCTCGGCGGTGACCAGCGGTTGCCAGTCGTCGCCGGATATCGAATTAACGTGCGTGTAATAGTCGGGCTGACGCTTGGGCTGCATGAACACACACGAACCACTGAGGGCGTCACCCTCTGCCGTAACGTCGAGGCGGCGCACCGCCACCGCACCGTCACTCTCTCGCCGGGCTGCGTCGCCCGGTTGCCGCAAACAGGATTCAGCTCTCATGGCTGGGGGTCCTCTGGGTTAGGGGGTGTCGCCATCGGGCGTGGCGGGTCGCATTAGGTAATCCAGCACGTTCCAGTAGTAGTTCCAGCCAGCTTCGGGCCGCAGGTTGCGAAGTCGATCAGAACGCATGCACGCAAAACGATGGTCGCCAAGCAGTCGTCGAGCATCACCGTCAGCCACCACGCGGTAGTAGCCACGCTTTGTGATAAACGGGCTCAGCGTCTTCATGGCTTCCTCTCGCGTCTTCGTTTCAGTCTCTGCCATTGCTCTCCTCCCCCGCTGGGCGGGCTGGTGGGGTGTTAGGGTTTTCGCACTTCGAAACATCGGTCGAGGCGGTGCTCGGCCCACGCGCCCAGAACCCGCTGCCCCGACCGGGTCTTGATCGGGTAGCGGCGGCGGCAGCCGGCCGGCACGCTCACGCGGCCGCAGTGGCACAGGGGGTACGTCATGCGTTCAGGTACTCACACGTAAAGCCCACGTCGGGCACTTCCTGGATCTCCGCCGGCACGTGCTGCGGGGGGCCCTGCCAGCGGCTGAGGTGCTCCGCGGGCGTCCACTCCTGCTGCCGCTGCTCGCACAGCGCCTGGATCTGCGCTTCACTGGGCGCGTACGAAGCGCTGTAGCCCTGCACCCACCGCAGCTTCCCGGACTCCAGCCGCACCAGCACCCGGTGGCCGTCGATCGCAAACACGTAGCCGAACTCCCGGCCCATCACCTCCACCCGCTCACCCAGGTGGTGCTCGTGCCCGCCGGGCCGGGCCCTCCAGTCAATCACGTCAATCACGCTGCTCTCCTTGGTCTAGGTTCTGATGCGCCTCTTTCGCCGCCCTGAGCCGCTGCGACACCAGCGCCCAACTCTGCGGACCCAGGGACGGCACGCTGCAAAACTTCTCGAAGTCCACGCCCGCCAAGTCGCCCACCGTGGTCGCCTGCAGGAAGTTCTCGATCAGGTTGCACACCTTGACCGGCAGCAGCTCGGCGAGCGGGATGTCCTCGAAGGCGGTGTTGGCGTGCCGCACTTCCTGCACCGCCAGCCGGCCCCGCTCCCACGCCGCCTCAAACTCCTCGCGGTTGCCGGTGACCATCGCGTAGCGGGCCATGCCGGCCGCCGCTTCCACCGCGGCCCACGCCGCTCGCTCGGCGGGGTCGGTGAAGTCGATGCGGCTGCGCAGTCGCTGCGGGAACAGCTGAACGTCGTCGTCGCGGAATTGCTGGGCGTCGGACTTCATGCTTTACTTCTTCTCCGCAGCGCGGCGGTTGTCCCGTTTCTCCTTGGGCACGGTGCCGATCTTCACCTTCTCCGAGGCGTCCAGATAGAAATACTTGTTCTCGCCGTCCAGCGGGATGCGGTCGATGTTGTGCTCGTGCATCAGCTCGACCAGCCGTTCGTGGCGGTCCGCCTTCTTCTCACTAGCGGCGGCAGCGGCCCGCTTCGCTTCCAGGTAGTTGTCCCGGGCGTCGCACACCTCCTTGGGGGGCGGTTCGGGGAATCCGTCCCCCTCGAACTGGGTCTGCTGGGCGCGGACCGCGTCCAGGGTTTCCCGCGAGGTGGTCTTCTTCGGCGCCGCTGGTTTCTTCTTCGCGGCCTTCTTCTCCACCGCCTTGGTGGCGGCCGCCACTTTCTTCTTCGCCATCATCGTTCTCCAGAGAGTTGCGAGGCCACCACCGCGGCGGCCTCTTGTTGGGCTTGGTTGGCGGGTTCTTCCAGGCCTTCGACCACCAGGCCGAGGCGGTAGAGCCCGTACGCGTCGTACTCGTCGCTGGTGTCGAACATGACCCCCCACCGCTTGACACAGTGCGCGGCGAGCAGCTCTTTCTTGCCGGACCCCTTGCCGGTCACGAACTTCTTGAGCGTGGTGGGCGACACTTCATAGATGACCGGCGTGAAGTCGGTCAGGTGCCACCGCAGCAGGCCGCCGAGCTCGACGGCAAACTTGGCGCGGGCGTCGTTCTGCTGGTACGTGTAGGCCTCGATAAACACCGCCTTGAAGTCGCGGCCCTGGAGGAACGCGAGCATGTGAGACAGCATCCACTCGTACCGGCGGATCCTGGCGGCAACGTGGTCGCCCTGGTTCTCGGAACTGAACCGCTCGATGGCGCAGGCCTGGCCGTCGCCGTGCGCGATGGCGGTTCCGGTCAGGGATGGGTCAATGGCCAGGATCATCCGACGGCACACCTCGCTTCCTTCCAGACTTTCACGCCGGCCGGCGTCAGCCGGTACTCCTTGGCGTACTTGCCGTTGTTGGTCCGCTCGGCCTCGACGTGACGCACCTCGAGCCAGTCGCGGTCGCAGGCTTGGCGTAGCACCGCCCGCACGGGTTCGGGTTTCATGTCCGGACCGAAGTGCGTGGACAGGTAGCCGAGGATGACGTCGACCGTCGCCCAGTCGGTGCACACGCTCAGCACGCAGGCGGCCTTGACGGTCAAACGGTCGGGCAGGGTGGTTTTGGTTTCGGTGCTCACGCGGCACACTCCCTTACTTCTTCGATGGTGATGTAGGTTGGCGCGAAGCCGGCGACTTCCAGCACCCGCGCGAGGTCAAAGTATTCCGGGTCCGCCAGCAGCTTGAGCTTGAGCTGACGCACCAGCGGGTATTCCCCCTCACCGTTCGCCGTCAGCTTCTGCGTGTTGCAGAACCAGCAGACCGCCAGCCAGAAACACCGCTCGTGCTCGGTGATCCAGCGGTTGGAGCCGCCCACGATCTCGTGCACCTGAGTGGACTCACGCTTGCAGCAGCACTCGCAGAGCCAGACCCGCTTGAGGTAGTCCGCCCGGAGCGGCTTGGACTTGCGAGCTGCGCTTGCGCGTTTCTTGCTCTGGCGTCTCATACCGTCGCCTCCAACGCTTCAGGGAACACCGTGTAAACCTTCGCCGTCAGCCGATCCAGTTCCGCCGTCATCGCCTGCAGCGCCGACACCGGGTCACGCTCGAACTGCTCGTCCTCCAGCAGGTCGATCCAGCGGTGCGCCACCGCGAACAGGTTCCGCCGCAGCGCCGCCTTGTTCAGCTCCTCCACGTAGTGGCCCAGGTGCGCGTTGGTCCCCGGCCACCAGTCGTCGCAGATCGTCGCAATCGAGCAGGGCAGGCCCAGCGTCCCGTCCCCAAACCGCTTGCGCCACCGCCCCTTCGCACTCTCCGAACTGAACCAGTGCGCCATCGCCGCGGCGTCCCCCACCGGCACGCCCGCCTCATCCATCAGCCGCAGCTCTTCGAACAGCGCCCGGCACTCCAGGTCCGCGAACCGGTTGGGCGTCAACTCCTTGAGCACCTCCGTACAGCCGCCAATCGCGATGGTCGCGATCAACGCACGTTCGATCTTCAAGGGTGGGTCGGATGGGTGGGACATGTCGGTTGCCACTTTGGTGAAGTCAGGAAACAAGGCCCCTACCCAAACAGGCAGGAACCTTGCTGGAGGCTGCCACTCCGGAGCCAGCCGAGGTGTCCAAAGGCCGCAGGAATCTATTTCACGAATTCACCGCCACGGGAGTTGCACCCGCCCCAGCGCCCACCGAGGTGGTGCGCCGCCTGCTGACGGCTAGTGTGAACTTTGTCGCCGCAGCAGTTGGTATTCACACCAGGACCTGTTGCCCAAGCTGGGGCTATGTTGCTGATCTCTACTCAGAATCCGTCGTACGATTGTTCGGCCGGCGCCGGCTGCGCGGGCCAGTCGACCTTCTGGTCGTCGCCGTCGTCAGCGATCACCAGGTTGTGCGTCGGGTGCGTCTCCTTCTGCCGGTTCTTGTTCTGCAGGATCATCAGCCGCACCCCGCGCGGGATGACCAACTCCTCATTGGTCTTTACCGACAGGTTGCCGTTCTTGCTGGGCCACAGCCCCGTTAGCGTCTTGAGCGCCATTCGTTCGTTCCTTTCTGCAGGGATGGAGGGTGTGCACCCACTGGTGCACCCCGTTTAACGTCACGCTCCAGACCTCGCCGCCACACAGCGTGCAACGGGCCGTCTTGCCCGCGTGGTCCTTCGCGTTGATCTTCTCGCCCGTCTCCTTGGCGTACGCGTAGAAGACTCCGTTCACAGGCCCAGCCTCGCCTTCTCCTCCTCGCTGAGGATCAGGTTGCCCTCTTCGTCCACGTACTTGTTCCCGAACGTGGTCACCACCCGCTTGAGGCTCTCGGCCGTTTCCTTCAAGGCGTCGCTGCCGGTGGCCTGCGCGATGCTGTTGATGATGTACCTGGACTCGCAGATCGCCCGAGTCTCAGCCTTCACCAGTGCCACCGTCGTCCGTCCGTGCTTCATATCGATCCGCATAACTACTGCCTTCCGTTAGCGCCGAATAATCAACCTCGTTCACCCGTCGGAACCAATCCGCTTCCCGCTTCGGCATGAGCGGGAAGTCTTCGGGTGGCCAGAACCAGTTGTTCTCTTTGGCGAACAGCGCCTGCGCGGCAGCGAACGTCATGCCAGCGTTTCTCGCTCGAAAGTAGGTACGCTCCCACTGCACCTGCGCGAACGCACGCCCCTCCAAGGGAACCTCACGCCGCGGCTTGTGAATCGCTTCGTCGACTTCGCGTAGCTTGCCGTTCGACTGGATCACCATGCGGGGGCGTGTCCGATGCTGATACCCACACTGAGGGCACTCTCGGCCCCACGTACGAAGCGCTGAACATCGCGGGCAACGAATGGGCTCAGAGGTTACCTTGTTGCGCAGGCGCCGCTCTCGCATCTGAGTGGCGATCTTGGTCGTGAGCTTGAGGTCCCAATGCCGATCCTCGTTGAGCGAACCGTGGCGCCACCAGTTTCCACCGTGGTCCTGGATGATCACGTGGTCCATACCCGGGTAAGAGCGGAGCAACCGGCCGCCCGCTTGCAGGTAAGCCGCCAGAGAACGAAAGACGGTGGCGAAGATGCCGTGATAGAGCCACGGGCAGTTCCCGATAATTGCGATCTTACCCTTGCGGCGGACGATGAGTGTGTCATTGCAGTTCGTGACGCACCAGACTCGCTCACCCTCCGCCGGAGTTGTTCGACTTATTGAGGCTGACCGGTCATCCGCGAAACGCACCCCCGAGAACTTTGAGGATCGGATGCGAAGAAACCAGAAGTCTTTCCGGTGCTCGCTGGGAGGCTGGTGCAGAACATTGCAGGCGTAGCCTCGCACCACGGCCATGCCGCTCAGCAGGTCCACCATCGGCTTACGGGCAGAGCCCAAGGTAGGTTGCTTGCCCCCCTTCGTCGGAATCGACCCGTCGCCTTTGCACATCTCCCGAAACAGCACGAAGAACTGCCGGCGCGTCATCTCTTGGAATCGCTTGGTTCCATCCTTATCGAGATACGATTCAAGGCGCTCGCATTGCGACAGCGGTACGGTCCACACGAGCATGTCGAATACTTTGCCGTCCTTCCTCTGGAATCTTGAGGGGTCAAACGGCTTGCGAGTCTCTTTATGTTCGACTCCCAGGCGGGCAAGGAGGTCCCTGATCGCCTTGACGTACTGCGGCTTTGCCAGGCTCTGGTAAATGATCAGCCGCTTGCCCTTGATACTGCCATCCGTGAGATACCACGCCAGCAACCTGATCTCGTCATTTGACAGCTCAACGCCTGGAAACTCACCATCGGCTGCGATGGGGAAATGCGTGTCACTGCTGCCGGTTCCATCAGCGACTTCGCCCGCAGTTCGCACAACCCAGGTCTTGGGCAGCTTGCGAGTCTTCCATTCCTTGTACTTCAAATGGAAGCGGTGGCCTTCGGTAACGCGGATGTTCATGTGCTGGCCGACGATCTCGACCATATCCTCGCCCGGCCGCACAACTCTTTGCATCACATGGTCCGCGTACGCCAGTTCTGCTGTATGAGTGTTCTTATTGAGCGTCCAGACTCGGTCCATCGGTGACCAATCGTCTTCGATGCCTTTCCAGCCCGCCTCGGTCAGGACCTCAGTTTGGTCATCCAAGCAATCAATGCCTTCTCTCATGACGTACCTATTCCAAAGGATTTTGATAGTGCCATCCTTGGAGCATTGTTGCAGATACTGACGGTTCTCTTGGGTGGCGTTGTACCACTGACCGTTGATCCAGATGTCCGACCCGTCAATGTGCGCGGCAGGGATGCCATCCCGCACGCACTGCTCAGCAAACCACAGGGATTCCTTGACCCCCGGCGCGAATCCAATGGTTGGCTTTTGCTCGGGGTTGAGGCGCCGCCAGTGCTCGACTACCCGGCCGTACAGCACGGAAGCGCCGCCCTTGCTCATCATGATCTGAGCGATTTGCTTCTCGCTGTAACCTGCCGCGCCAAGCTTGAGGATGTCGCACTCTTGTCCGTCGATGATCTTCTTGCTGGTTGGTTCGTCGGGAGCATACGTGTGGGCCCACAGCAGCATGCCGTTCTCGCGCAGCTCAGAGTTGGTTCCAGCGATCACCATCGCGTCCGCCAGGCCATCAAGGTCCAAGGGGGTCGCCGTGAAACCGATCTGCACCGCGCCGTCCATCGCGTAGTCGTTCAGCAGCGAGTCGGCCATCTCGCCTTTCTGCGAGTGGCGTTCGTCCACCAGCACCAGCTTGGCGAAGTGCCGATCCCACTTGCGGGTCTCGTAGACCCGCTTCCACTCCGTCTGGATGCTCGATAGCTGGATGTCCTCCAACAGCGCCGGCTTGTTGCCCGCCGCCCGGATCCCGAACCGGATGCCGGCTTTGGCTAGCACGTCGGCGGTCTGTTCTAGGAGCATGGTGCGGTTGGTTAAGAGCAGGGTTGGTAGGTTGAATCGCCGGATCATCTCCAGCATCACGCGGGTTTTGCCGCCACCCGTTGGGCAGGCATAAACGATCCGGTGAACTCCCTCTTGGATCAGCCGCTCGGTCTCTTCGATCCCGCGGACCTGGTGCGGCTTGAGCGGCGGTAGTTTGAACATCCGTGTCGGTCTCCCAGGCTACTTCTTGGCGGCGCCCTTGCCCCACCACTCGGCCAGGGCTTCCGACATTTCATGGATCCAGAACTCGACCCCCTCGACCAGCTCGGCGGGCATCTGGCCCTCCTGCTTGGCCACGTCGAACTGGCGGACGAACGCCCCCCAGGTGGCTTTGGTCTCGCGCCGAAGCTGGGCGGACTCCTTGGGAGACCCCGACTTCTTCGCCTTGGCGGCTTTTTCGGGGCGCTCGGTGGGCTCTTGCTTGGCGCGCGGCGCCGGGGCTTCGGCGGGGTATTCCTTGCCGTCCTTGCCGGTCCTGGTCTCAGGTGCGCGCGCGCGCACCTCGTCATCCTCGGTTAGTTCTTCCCTGACAGCCGCGACTAAATGCTGACCCACGTGGCAGTGCTCAGCGATCGCCCGATTCGACTTCGCCGACCACTCGTTGTCCTCCAGCAGCATCGTGACGGCTCGTCGCTTGTCCGCCGCTGTCCGCCTGGCGCCGTGCTCAGCGTTCGCGCCGCACGCGAAGATGCGGGCGTCCCGCTCGTTGCCAGCGTGCACCCGAGCCGGGGCCGTCTCCCAGCCCGCCCGGATCATCGCCGCCAAGCGGATCCAGCCATCGCCAATGGCGTAGGCGTGGTCCTCGCCGTAAGGCCCGAACAGGTCGATCGCCGGCAACGCCACGCCGTTCTGGATCTTCTCCAGGTACTCCTTGATCACGTCGTCGTCGACGTGCGCCCGGGGCTGGGTGTCCGCCGCCCGGTCGATCTTCTCAATCGGGATCTCGGTCATGTTTCCAAACATCAGAATAGTCCCTTTGCTTGTTGGTCCGTGTCGATCGCCTTCTTCATCGCTTCCAGCAGCGTCCACAGGTCGCCGCAGTAGTCCTCCTGCCACTTGCCCGACTGCAGCATCAGCTCGGCGTGCTTGCCGGCCTCGTCGATGACCGCCTGGTAGCCGGGCGTGCCGACCTTGAATTCCGGCTTGTCGGTCTTCTGCAGGTCACGCAGCAGCTTCGTCATGTCCGCCAGCGCCGTGCAGGAACTGATCCACGACCTGGCCACCGCGACCTTGTCGGTGGGCGCCTGCGCCCGAGGGGCGCTATTGCCGGATGGTGGCTTGGCGGCCGGCGCCGAGCGGCGGGGCTCCTCCTTCTTGCCGCCGCTGCTCTTCCGCGAACCCTGCCCGCGGGTCTCGCCGACCGTCTCGTCCGCCTCCGGGTCTGCCGAGGTGCAGAGGTTGAAGATCGACGCAATGGCGTACTTCCGGGCCCCGGTGATCGCCTTGTAGATTGCTTTGTCCGCACGATCCTGGCCCTCGCCGTAGCATCGAATGCTTAGGCTCTGCCCACTGTTGGCGTGCATCAGCTCGCAGTTGAGGCGGATGCGGATGGCGTGCTCGACGCCGCCGTTGCGCGTCTTGCGGTCTTCAAGCTGCTGGATCTCTTCGACGTTGGTCAGCAGGAACAAGCCGTGCTTGTGCAGGGGCTCGTCGAGGACGTCGAGGTAATCCTCAAGCGTGGCGTACTCGTAGTTGTCGAACTCGTTCTTGCCGCTCATCTTCACGGCCACCATTTCCTTGCGAGCGGAAATCAGCGCCTTCAACAGAGCGGTGCGGCACTTCGGGTCATCGGGGTCCGCGGGGGTGGCTGCCTTTGTGGTGGCCGGCTTCTCGGTCGTTTCTGTCGCCATGGTCGCTGTGGGGTGGCGCGGGCAGAAGCAACACCTTCTGGCCGCTAGGCATGTTGATCTTCAGTTCGACGGTCTGGTGGTAGACCTTCTGGACTTCCACCGTGATGGTGTCGCCTACGTGGACCCGCTGGCCGGGTCGTCTTCCGATGGTGAGCAACGCCGCTCCCCCTCTCGCTTGATGGCTTCGTACACCTCGCGCCGGTGAACGCTGACATCCTTGGGCGCCGTGATCCCCAGCCGCACCTTGTCGCCACGGATGTCGACGATCACGACCTCGATGTCGTCGCCGATGATGATGGACTCGTCCCGGTTCCGCGAAAGAACTAGCATCCTTGTCACTCCTTTTTTCTGAGTCCCCGGCGAGGCGTCCTGCCAGGCCGGGGCCGCTCCGTTCAAACCACGCCATCCGGTGGCGCGGGCTTCCATCGACTGGGTTAGATCAAAAGTGCGGGCCTCTCACCCGCTCGCAGATTCCCCCACTGGCTGCTTGCTGTAACCAATCTGTAAGTGACTCGCACTCAACGCCGTGCCAGCTTGGCGGTCGGTCGCTCAGGGCCCGCTTCCGACGTCCCTTTTCACCCTTGGGATTGCCTCTCGCTGTTTTGTTTGCGGATCCTTCGCTTCCGCGCCTCTTGCCACCGGCGGTTCTCGAACAGCCGGTCCACGAGGTCGTCGTACTGGTTGTCCACCCGCCGCCCACGGCGGTGCTCGCGGGTGCCGCCCTTGCCGGGGCCGACGCGCCCGTGGCGATGGGGCGCGTGGAGTTTGCGTTTGCTACCGCTCATATGGTTCCCTTCCGATTGTGAATTCCATCAGGTACGCGTCTTCCGGCGAGTCGTCGTAGAAGTCGCGCAGCACGCGGGTGGCCTTGAACCCGCACGCCTTGAAGAACAGTTGGGCCTCGAGGTTGCTCTCCCGCACCTCGAGCATCATCCGCACCCGCCGGTGGGGGTTCAGCTTCGAAACCAGCTTGGCCACCAGTTGCCGGCCCACCCCACGCATCCGGAAGCTGGGGTGCACCGCGAAGTTCACGATGTGCAGGCTCGTCTTGTGCAGGCTGTAGACCATAAAGCCGACCACCTGCTCGTTGTGCTCGGCGATCATGCCGATGTTGTTCCGCTGCCGCAGCACGCCCACGAAGTCGCTCTCGGACCATGGGAACTCGAAGCCGAGTTCCTCGATCATCAGCACTTCCGTCATGTCCCGCCGGATCATCCAGCGGACGTGCACGCGGAGCTGTTCGGGTGACTGGACCATGGCTAGTAGGCGATCCCCAGCAGGTTCAGCAGGCGGTCGCACAACTCTTCCGGCCGGCAGTCGTTCAGCAACGCCGGGCCCTGGAAGTTGGCCACGAGCGACTCGCTCACGTGGTCGTTGACCGGCGCCAGGCCGGGGCGGTCGATCCGCACGAACTGGGCCTGGTACGGGACCGCCAGCATGCTGATCTCGTTGGCGAAGCGGACGTCGGTGACCACGATCGGCACGCTGCGGGGCGTCCGGTCGATCCGCTCGGCCATAAGCTGGGTCCAGGTGTGCTCGCCCAGGAGGTTGCGGACCACCTCGGTGCCCATGACCTGCAGCAGCCGGCGGACTTCCTTGTGCTGCTTGGCGTGGTCCCAGCCGAAGGCGGCCACGAACTGGGTGAGTTGGGTGTAGGTGCCGTTGTCCAGCCGGACGGACGGGTCGAGGGTCAAGAGGGCCTGCCGCAGCGGGTCGGCGAACGCTAGCCGCTCCCAGCCGTAGCGGTCGACCAACTGCTTGGCGAGCGTGTCCTTGCCGGCGCCGGCGTAGCCGATCAGGCCCACGATGGGGGCTCGGGTGGATTCGCTCATAGCACCACCTCCACGAACTCGCCGTTCTTGAGGCAATACGCCTTGCCACGCTCGATCTCGCGCCCGACTTTGCCAACACGCACGTCGAGCAGGTGATACCGCTCGTTGTATTCCGCGAGCACGATGTAGTCGCATCCACCGGATGCAGTTGCGCATCCGTAGCAGCCAAGAGAGCAGGCGATAGAGTGCTGCCCAGAGGCTTGGGCGTGCCCACTGTACCCAGAGGCTTGAGCGTGCCCACTGTCACCAGAGGCTTGAGCGTGCCCCCTGTCACCAGAGGCTTGAGCGTGCCCCATGTCACCAGAGGCTTGAGCGTGCCCCCTGTCACCAGAGGCTTGAGCGTGCCCCCTGTCACCAGAGGCTTGAGCGTGCCCACTGTACCCAGAGGCTTGAGCGTGCCCCCTGCACCCAGAGGCTTGCTTCTCGCACCCCAAAACTGAGTGATGGTCGTAGCACGCCTGCAAGAATTCGCGGACGGTCAACTCCCGAATCACCCGCACGCCAGCAGCCACTCGCTTGCTGTCCGCCTCGTGCGTTTCGTCAGACACGCCGAGCATTTCCACCTCACAGTAGCGGCTCGTTGCAGGCGGGTAATACTCCAAAATATCAATAGGGTTGGTGCAGGCGTGGAAGCCGTTGTGGCACAGTTTCGCGCCGCCTTCGATGCGGTATTCCTGCCCCACCTCGAACTGGTGTCCGCGGCATTGCAGGTCACGGTCGAAGCCTTTGAAGGCTTTCAGCGTGGTGGTGGCGGCTTTCAATCGCTCAGCGATGGGCTCGGTGGGCATCGACTTGCGACTCCTAAAGAGCACGCCCATTGCGAGTGACCCCCTGTCGAGAAGCCCCAGGCGGAAGGGGCTGGCAACTGTTCGATCGCCGGTCTGAAGGAGGTCACTCGCAATGGACGCGAGACGAGCGATCGAACGAGGGCTGATCTTCAACACCAGCGAGGAGAAGAAAACAGCTAAACGGCCGTGAGGACACCGAAAGCCGAAATTGAGGACACTAGATAGCGCCTGATGACGGTTTGAAGAGCAAAAAAAGTTGCCCACAGAGCCCGCGCGAAGAGGGCAGGGCAGGGCAGGGGAGTCGCCCGACAGCGGTTTGAGACTTCAAAACAAGGGGTTTGGCGTTTTCCACCACGCCCGGCGTGCCTACCGAGCCAAAACAGCGCGCACCGCGCAGCGCACCGCGCTAGCCAAACATGCCCCTTTTTTCCCGCGTTTTGCGCGTACTTATAATCCCGCCGGGCTCATTTGTTGATAGCGGTAGAGGACGGTTTTGATAGCGCGCGTTGACGTAAGTCGTTATTTGAACGTGTTCGTGATAGCGCCGCGCTATCAATGTCCTCAAATTTGATAGCGCCTGCGCGCACCGCGCAGCGCACCGCGCTGGACCCCCGCGCACCGGGTAGCGCGCACCGCGCTTGCGGGGTTTGGGCGGGGTAGAGAAAACAACCTCAGTCGACCAGATCGGCGACGCGATCTTTGGCAATTCGGTTGTAATGCCGCAGAGCGACCTCGGGGCTATGACCCACCCGCGAGGCCGTTTCGAAGATGCTCATGCCCTGCTGCTGCCAGTCGGTCTCGCAGCTAGCGCGCATGTTGATCCAGGGCTTCTCCCACAACGCGATGCCCAGCCGGCGACACACCCGGTTGAGGCGGTCGGTCACGTCCGAAGAGGGCAGGGGGCCAAGCCTGGGGAAGACGAGCGTAGCGCCCACGGGGGCCGCGTCCCACAGCACGTTCAGCGCCGCCAGCGAGTGGCTGTCGAGCGGGGTCACGCGGGAGCTGCCGCGCGGGTAGCGCTTGGTCTTGGGGGAGGTGATGCGGACCCGGGATTCCGCGAAGTCGATGTCGGACCACGCGAGGGGTTCGAACTCGCTGGGCCCACGGAAGGTGCTGAACCGGCACAGGGCGACCATCGCCGCCAGTTCCGGGTCTTCGCTGACTTCCACCAGCCGCAGGGCCAGGCGGGGCGTCACGTACACGTCCCGGTCGGGGTTCACCTCGCCCGACAGCCGCAGGTGCTCGAAGGGGTTCTCGGTGATCCACTTCAGCCGCACGCCGTAGTCAAAGATCGACTTGACCGTGCGGCAACGCTTGGACACCGTCGCGGCCGCCATCGGCTTGTCTGACTTCTGGCGACCGTTGGACTTGAGCCACGCCCGGAACTTGTCCGCGTCGGCCGGCACGAGCGAAGCCACCTCCCGGTGCGGGCCGAAGTAGGTCCGCAGGTTCCGGAAGATCTGCTCGAGGTTCTTGAGGGTCTGGGGCTCCACGTCGAGCGTGTCGACCCACTCCCGGATAAGCCGCTCGATCGACTTTTCAGCGATCGGCGCCGACGCGTCCGCCGGCACGAGGCCGGAAGCGATCACCCGGTCCCGCTGCTCGAGCGTAAGAGAAGCCAGCCAGGCCAGCGTGACCGCGTCGGGCGGGTGCTGGGCCTGGAATGCCTTCTCGATCAGCGTGAGCCGTCGCTTGGCCTCTTGGGCGTCCTCGGGGGACATAACCCCCAGTCGGACGGGCCGACGCTTGCCGGTGGCCGCTTTGACGTAGACCCAGGTGTGGCCGTTCGGTTGTGGAGAGAGTGACGCCAAGGTTTAGTCCGCCAGTCGATCGCGGAGCTTGAGGAGGTGGGATTCGGCGTACTTGTGGCGTCCCTTCACGGTGGCCGTGGGTTTGATCTGCCCGGCCTTCTTGGCCCGGTCGAAGGTGGCGACGCTGACGTGGCAGAACTTTGCCGCCTCAGCCCGCGAGTACAGGTTTTCCTCCTCGGGTTCGGGTTTGAGCTGGGGGGCGCCGATCTCGGCCGCCAGGTTCACCAGCTTGCAAAACGTCGCGATTAGCTCGGGAATCCTCGGGTCTTGATAGATGTCAGCCATTCCTGCGGCCTTTATGCTTGACAGCCAGCCGCGGGTGTGAACACAATAAGCCCACGGCGGCCTCGTTGAGGTCGAACTGAGAGAGCCCCACCCGATGCTTGCAGGCTAGGGAGGGCAACGATTCGGGCGCCCAGCGGGGTCGCCCTAAAACAGAACGGTCGAGCACGCGGCAGCGTCAACTGCCGCGTTTCTCTTGCGCCCTGCAGCGCTGGCTATCTCATAGGCCACCCCCCTTCAGAACGCGCGGACTCTCCGCAGCGGGGGTAATCGAGCACACGGCCAGAAGCGGCCAAGAATGAATCAGAAACGCGCAGTCGCGCGTGGATAACCGGATATCGGCTAACATGGGCTACTTGGCTCCACCGGGTACGTCCGTGGGCCTGCTGGGGTGTCTCACCACCCCGGCGGGCCGCCGTTTGTGTATGACTAGAAGTCCCCGATTGTGAGGATTTCCCGTGCGAAAGCAAGTACAGATCGCCGTTATTCTCGCCCTCTTTCTGGGATGCCAGCAGGGGGAAAGCCCCCCCGAGCCCGGTGCTGGGCCACCGGAAGGCTATGTCGCCAAGGCCGAACTGGATGCCCTCCACGTGCGGTATGAGAAGCTGCTCAAGGAACTGCAGGACCGTCGCATCGAGAATGACACCAAGTTTCTGGAGCGGGAGAACGAGCTGCTGACGGCCGAGCTTCGCGACGCAAAGAAGGCCATCGGGAATCTGACAAGGGCCAACAAAGCGGCCGCAGGAAAATCCCTCGGGTTTAGCCTTGCTGATCACCAAGCGGAGCTTTTGAGGGAAGGCAACTGGACGCTTCTTTCGTTTGATAAGCGTGAGGGGGGGCAAGTGATGCACCAAGCAATGCACCAGAAAATGCGCCTGCACATGGTCATGGCTGGTGGCTCGCCTGATGCCCTTACAGCACTGACGGTGAGCACTGCGTTTGGCGAATCCGACTCTCAATCTTCGCGTGAGCTCCGCGTCAACGAAATCTGCCGGACGCTTTCCGCCCACTCCCCCTACAGCAGCGACGAGGTGCTGCACTGGCTTGGCACGTCGCTCAAAGACATAGCCGAATCCGAAGGCAACGTAGGTGTTATCCGCAATGGAGTAAGCTTGTGGGGCAACATGATCCCGACCGATGAGGGTGGGCTGCTGCTGATTGGCATATCCTCGAATCGGAACGAAGAAGCGCAGTCCGTGCCATGGTCCCGCTGGGTGAAGCAGCACCCAATGAAGAAGTAGCTGGGCCAGGGTCACGCCGCAACGCACCCCAGCCGCGCACCGATGCCCCGGGGGAACGGGGCTCGGCGCGCGTACCGGGAGCGTCAGGCCGCGCGGTTCGCATTGGAGGGGGAGAGTGTTGATTGGCCCCGCCTGACTCGCCTAGCTGGATGGCGAGAGGCAGCCCCACAACCGGCTGTAGAAGCCAGCGCCGGCTGTGACGTTGAGCACGACTATAAGCGGGCGCGCGTCCCGGTTGCAACAAAAAAATGCCGCCCCAAAATCTAGGGGTGAAAACCCCCAGCGGGCACTACGGCGCCAAGCGTGTGTCACCACCCCAGCAGCCACCGCGCGGCAATCCACAGCCAACGCAGCACGCCGCCCACCAGGCAGAGGGCCAGGCATGCGAGCAACACGACGCCCCAGAGGTCGTACCAGTGGCGGAAGAATTGGGAGCGGCGCATGCGTGGTATTGTAGCCGCTAGACGGGCTTCACTACGGCAACTGCAGCACGCCAGTCGCGCTCAGGCTGAAGTTAGGCGCGTCGTCCATCGGCGGGTAGATATTCATCACCATGAAAGCGGCGCCCGTGTAACCGTCAACGGAGTGCGTCGGATGCTGGGTGAGGCCGGAGAAAACGTCGTACTCACCGATCCAATAATCGAAGGCGGTGCCAATCCCGCTGGCCGCGGAGGTCCCCGAGCGTAGCAGTTGTCTTGGCGGAATAGTGCTCCACGTGCCGCCGGCTTCGGCAATGTAGGCAGTGAAGCTCTTAGTAAACGCCAAAGCCGTGCTGCGGGCCTCTGGCGCTGGGGAGCCGTAGAACCCGTCGGCTCGCCCGAACCAAACCACCATGTTGTCGTTCGCCTCGGACGCGCCAATTGTGAGCGCGAACGAACCCGACTCGGTGCCGTCGAGCACGCGACGGTACATGCGAACCCGCGCCGCGCTTCCGTCGCTGGCGAAGCCGCCGGAAGTCCAGCCAGCCGGCGTCGTGATCGTGTGAGGTCCCGCCACGATCAGGATCGCCAACTGATCCGCCGCCACGTCCACCGGCCAGGTAAAGCTGTTTGTGCTGGCGTCCGACAGCTCGGCGAAGCTGATTTCTTCCAGCGTGATCGGCTTGGTTGCGATCGGGTGGAACTCGAAGTCGTCCGACTCGATCGGCGCCGGGTTGTGCAGCTCCGCCGCCCAATCGTAGAAGTAAGACACGCCGTCCCGCAGCGGGCTTAGGTAGGACGAAAATTCGGCGTCGTCGATGCTGGTGGTCTGCTCATCGACGGGCACCACGCCCCACGGACCGTTCAACGCTTCCTGGACGCCGCCCACCTCGCGGTAGGGGACGCCGGTGGCGTCGTAGTTCATCGTGGTCCAGTTGCTTGACGTAAACGCCGACTCGAACGGGAAGCTGTCGGCCTCCAGCGTCGTGTACTTCTCGCTGGTGTAGGGCGACCCCATGTTGTCGCGGCCGTCAATGCCGTACTGGCCATGCGAGATTCGCAGGCCGGTCTCCCGATGCACGACAAACTCGCTCCAGTAAAACCAGTCTTCATTGAGCTGCGCGGCGCCGATCAGCGGGATGAAACCACCGATCGAAGTCACCCCGTCCATCCGCACCCACTTGAGCACCGGGTCGCCCTCTTCCACTTCGTAGTAGGCGACATAATCGCGGGAGTTGGAGGAGAAGTCGCCGACGGCGAACGCCGGGTCGCTTGGGTCGTACGACGGCTCGTAGGGCAGAATCGGTCGGTTTAGGCTGTCCCGCTCTAGCTCCACCTCGCGGTAGCGACCGGTCACAAAAAACTTGCCGTCGGAATGCACGAAAACCTTGGACGCTGTCAGGTGCGCCGCCGCGCTTCCCGAGGCGACGAGGTACGCCAGCCGGTCGATGGTCTTCTCGACGCCGTTGATGTACCAAGTCTCGTAGCGCCGCGGGTAGTCGCTGTTAATGTCGTAGGTCTCGTTGACGATATCGACCAGCGTGTCGTTGATGTTGTCGGCGTGATAGTGGGCGACGTAGTCGTTGTCATCGACGCCGTGGTCAATTTCTGCCGGATCGAACTGCACTTCGCTAGCCGTGGCTAGCACCACCGAGAAGGTGCTTGATGGTCCCGTGTCGACCGCGTCCACGTCGAGCACGTGCAGGAAGTACAGGAAGAAGCTGTTGGCCGAGGGGAAACTGCCGGAGTAGCCGCTGCTGCTGGTGAAGAACGTCGTTCCGCCGACGACGTTGTCGGTGATGGCGCCAACCTTGAGCCGGGCGGTCGCCCCGGTGATCTCGGTCGTTTCGTTAAGCACGTTGGTGCCCGAGGCGGTAGTGATCTCGAAGCCAACCCCGAACCCTTCTTTGCCACGCGCCAGCATGATCGGCTTCGCTTCGCCCTGGTTGTAATAGGCAATGCCGTCGTGGAAGACGGCCCACGGGTAGTCAATGCTGCCGAAGCCCCCATCGAAGGCGCCTCCATCGGTCTGCACGTAAGTGAACGGCAGCAGAGAACCACTGCTGTTGCCGGCGAAGTCGACCACTTCTTTCTTGGCGGTCGGCCACGGACCGGCGCCGGGGCTTGTGCCCGGTGCGTCGATCGATGTCTGAATCTGCGCCTCGGTTGGGGCGAGTGCGAGGGCGGCCGCGATCATCGCTTCGTCGGCGGTGCTCGACTGGAACTCGATCGTGCCGTCGGTGACATCGAACGTGCAGTATTGCGCAGGTCTCAAGTAGATGCCCGTCCCCGGCCGGTACAGCCAGCCAATCTTGTCGCCGTAGTAGGTCGCCTGCACGGCGTGCGCGTTGGGGTCGAAGTCGCCCGCCAGGTCGCTCTTGTCGAAGAAGTCGGGCACCAGATTCAGGTCTAGCGCGTAGTACGTGCCCTCTGCCACCCCGGTGCTGCTGGTGACCGGATAGATCAAGAGCTTTGTATCTTCGGTCGTCGTCAGTCGCGCCGTCGCTTCGATCTCTCCCGACTGCGTCTGCGCAGCCAGGTTGACGGGGAAGATCTTGAACACCGGCTGCAGCGGGTCGGGCGCGGTCCACACGCCCGTCGCGTCATAGTCGCCGGACGTTGCGTTGGCGTCGGCTTCGGGGGAATCGACGCCCTCGTCGAACGTCCAGCCCGCGGTCTCGCTGCCGTAGTCGGTCACCTCGTCGTCCAGGTCTGGAGAGGCGATCGACGCGGTGACGATCCCGCTCGCTCCGAACGTGTGCGACCGCCAAACCAGATTCTTTTCGGAGAAGGAATCATCGACCACCGGCAGCGTAATCGACCAAGTCGGGTACAGCAGGCGGATCTCGCTGTCGGGGTCACGGTAGAGCGAGCGGGTGACCAGCAAGCCGTCGCGGGTGGCATGGTAGTCTTCCTCGCTGGGGCTGTAGTCCGGGCCGTGGCCGACGGTCAGAAAATCGTAACCGGCCGCCAGCACGCAGCAGCCGCACATCTTCATATTCATCGCCATCGGCGTTACTCTGCTACGTCGGTTAGCGTGATCGTCATCGCCAGCGTGTCGACCTCCCCGTTGCCGGCGACCACCTTGACCGTCACCTGGTAAGCGCCGTCGGTGTTCGCGTCGTCGGGGTCTTCGTAGTCTTTTGCCTCGCTGAACGCCAGCGCCCCGGTGCTCTCGTTAATCGTGAAGTGCGCCGCGTCGGTCCCCCCGCTGATCGACCAGAACTTGTCGCCGATCACGCTCGACGCCGCCAGGGTGACGATCGTCGCGGTCGAGTTTTCCGGCGCGTTCTGCGCCGCGCCGGTCGTGATGCTGGGGGTTGTCCCGTCCCAGTCTACCTGGTTGCAGGATGGCTCGACGCAGGTCCGGCCGAACGCATCGACGTGCCAGAAGCACAGCCTCGCTTTGCTAGCCGCTAGGGTGATTGCTTCGTCGGAATCATTGCAGGCGTCAACGGGCTCCTCGACGCTCTTGAGCGTCGCGCTGGTGGGGTTGGTGCGGAACTTCCGCAGCTCCACGTCCTCGTCGAAAGTCAGGGTCACCGTCGCTTCGTCGTAGCTGGCGGCCGTGCCCGCCGCGGTGATCAGTCCGGTGCCCTGCTGAGAACCGCCTGAGCCGCTGCCGATCAGCACCAGGCATCGCAGGGTTCCCGTGCCGACGGGCTTGTAGAGGATCTCCGCGAGGCCTTCTGACCCGCTGCTGGCCAGCTTGTCGGCGTCCGAGCTTGCCGGGTTCGCGTAGTTGTGGCTGGAGTTGGTGACATCCACGTCGACCCAGGTCATGCCCGTAGCGATCGCCACCCGATCCTTGCCGGCGGCCACAGGGCCCTGCAGTATCGCGACACGATCACCGGGGCCCGTAGGGGACTCGCCTTGCACACGGGGCACCTGGAAGGTCAGAGAGGCCCTCCCCGCCGGCCCAACAACCGGCTCGCCCAGCTTGAGGACCGGGTGGTCCGCCGTCAGGTCCCCCCCAGTGTTGTTGCGGACGATCAGCGTGGCGCCCTGGCCCTTGCTGTTGGTCCGGCGGACCGGCGAACTGCGGTAGCCCTCCGCCTTGCGCGCGTTGGCCGCGGCGACGAACTCGTTCCAGTCGTCGGTGGGGATCCCCGTGAACCGGTCGCCCTTGGCGCGGCGCTGAGCCATTAAATCCCCAGCAAGCTGAAATTCGTGCGGTAGAACACCCGCTCCACGTATGCAGCCGTGGGGGTCTTCACGGGGGAATTGGCGTCGACCCCGTCTTCGTACAACGCCCACAGCAGGTCGTGGCCGTCTTTGGCGGCCACCGTGATCCCGCCCACCGGGATGTTGGTGCGGTTGGGGATGTAGCTGAAGCCGAAGTTGATCCGCCAGCGGCGGTTGCTGGTCGCGCCGCCCGTGCAGCGGGTCAGGAACAACTCGCCGGCCGCGTAGCCCTTGAAGGAGGCGTTGTTGACGGTGCCGACGAGGCCGTTCACCAGGGCCTGGTAGGTCGTGTCAACCGTGCCCGTGGCGGGGTGGTATGTCAGCGTGAAGGTCTCTGGCGGGGCGCCAACATCCAGGCCCTCCACGGTCATGCCGTCGGGGCCGTTGACCACGTTGATAGCGCCGTCGAAGTCGGGCGGGCTGGTCCCGTACGAGTTGATGGTCGACAGGCTCTGGTAGATCTTCGCGCTGGGCGCCTGGAAGTTGAAGTCGAAGTCGACTTGATTCTCGACCGGGATGTACGACGGCGCCTCGCCATAGGTCGCGGTGACGTCGTAGTCCCCCGAAGCGACCTCCTCGAGTTCCTCGAAGCTGTAGTCCGCCAGGGGCAGGTCACCCAGGGAATCGGGCACGTTGGAGACGTTTGAGATCCAGTCGATGACATCCTGCTCATCCGCGGCGTTCCAGACGCGGTACTTGCGGGTGCTCGATCGGCTGTCACCCCGGCGAGACCCGGGGACTTCGTGTCCTACGGCGGTCATGCTACTCTCCCCAAATAAGACCAGGGTTGGCTTCCATCAGCCTGATCATTTCGCGGAACTGCTTGTTGCTGATTCGCTGCTCTTTAAGCTGCAGCTCTGCGGTTCCGTTTGTGCCGCCATTCCCGAACACCTGCGCTGCAAACTTGGTGTCGAACAGCGAACGGGCCTCGCCTCTCGCGGCGAGTTGCATGCCGCCGAATGCTGCATTCTGCAGGTTGAACTGTTGCGCGGCGAGCTTCTTCCCCTCGGCCGCTTGCTCCCGCAGCGCGGCAAGCTGGTCGCGGAGATACCCGAGGCGCTCTTCCGCCGC
>JAUILW010000004.1 GCA_030432795.1 Gammaproteobacteria bacterium | reverse complement strand
GCCTGTCCTTCGACGCCTGGATGTACCACCCGCAGATTGCGGAACTCACCGATCTGGCCCGCGCCTTCCCCGACACGACGATCATCTTCGACCACTTCGGCGGCCCGCTCGGCCTTGGCCCCTACGCTGGCAAAAGCGAGGAGATCTTCAGCCGCTGGCAGGACGATGTTGCTGAGCTTGCCACCTGCAGCAACGTCTACGCCAAGCTCGGCGGCGTTGTGATGCCAGTGAACGGCTTCGGATTCCACAAGCGCGACAAGCCCGCCACATCCGACGAGGTGGTGGAAGCCACAGGACGCTATCACCGGCATGCCATCGAGGTGTTCGGCCCACGCCGCTGCATGTTCGAAAGCAACTTTCCGGTGGACAAAGCGAGCGTCAGCTACCCGGTGCTCTGGAATGCCTTCAAGAAGATCGCCGCAGGTGCATCTGACGAGGACAAACGCTGGCTCTTCCACGACACGGCCGTGGAAGCGTACCGCCTGTAGCCGTACACTACGCGCCCCGGCGAGCCTGCTCGCCGATCCGGAGAGGTGCCAGAGCGGCCGAATGGGCCTGACTCGAAATCAGGTGTACCTTCACGGGTACCGTGGGTTCAAATCCCACCCTCTCCGCCACCTTCCGCGCAGTGGAATGTGGCACGCCGGCTCTACCCACTTAATGGGGGGCTCTACCCACTTAATGGGGGACGTCCGGTATTCACTAATTTCGCTTGAAACTTCCCTCCCCTACGTAGCGAGTTAACACCCGCGATCGATTCCCTTCGTCGTTCCAGATCCACTACGCAGTCCCAATGTTTTTGGGGTTCGCCATCTAACGATACGCACTTTCGGTAGCGACCACTCTACGGCCAAGTTGACATCGCTCATCTCCTTTGGAGTATATTCATAACGCGATACAGAATTGCGCGGGTGTTCTGCGCGGCGCAAGCCGTGTTCGATGTCCGTGCGTATCCACCCCGGGTCTTCATTGAAACGCATCAACTTTGGGAGAGAGTTATGCAGAGATCTGACTCAGGGCGCTTGCGTGTAAAGTACACGTTGTTGTTGTGCGCGCTATTTGCTTCGGTTTTTAGCTACGCCTCCGAGCAAGTTCTGGAGGAAATCATCGTTACGGGTACCAAGCGGGAAACCAGCCAGCAGGATACCCCTATCGCCATCTCTACTATCACTGCGAACCAGATCAGAAAGACGTTCGCAAACGATATCCGGGCCATCAGCGACCTGGCACCAAATGTGAACCTTACGCAGCAGACCGGATTCAACGCCGTTGCAGGTGGTATCCGCGGTACTGGCAGCATCTCGATCCTCACCACGCAGGATTCGAGCGTGGGAATCCTGATTGACGAGTTCTCGCTCAATCATGTGCAGAGTCAGTTCGTGGAGTTGTTTGACCTGCAGCAGGTGGAAGTGTACCGCGGGCCGCAGGGTACGCTGTTCGGCAAGAACAGCACCGGTGGTGTAATCGCGTTTACTTCCAAGCGGCCGGACATGGAGCAGTTCGGTGGGGAGATGCGAGTATCCATGGGTGGATATGATGGTGGCGCAGATACCGGTAAAGCGCAGATTGCCGTCGATGTGCCGATCATCGAGAACAAGCTGGCTTTTCGCCTTGCTGGGTCGCTGACAAAAGAGCAGGGCTACTACACCAACGACAAGGACACCGCTGCATTCCCCGACGCGCCTATCTATGGCCTGTTTGGGCTCAACCCCGCGGACCTGCCACCTGAACTGAGCACGGTTACTCGTGGTGGCGGTGAGCGTCTTGGCGGCAAAGACACGGTTGCCGCAAAGGCAAAGCTGCTGTGGCAGCCCAACGACACGTACGAGGCCTATTTCATTTACGAGCTGCTGCGTGATCGTTCCGACTCGCCTCCTGGCATCAACGAGACACCCGGTGGTGAAGGCTTCCTGTTCGACCTGTTGGGATTTCCCGGCATTCAAACTGTCGGGCACAACGATCCGTTCAGCACAGGTATGACGCAGCAGGGTAACGGCATCAATATCCGCGATGGCCATCGTGTGGATGTGGATGGCTTCTATCTAACCCAGAAGCTGGACTTCGAGAAGTTCTCCATCAAATCGATCACCGGGTATCGGGAGCAGGAAGAGACGCTGCCGAGCACCTACACGGGTGAAGCGTTCCTGTCCCTGTTCGACGCCACCCGCAACCTCGAACGCGAGCAGATTCAGCAGGAGTTCCGGCTTACTACCAGTTTCGATGGGCCGTTCAACTTTGTCGCCGGTGCTGTATATCTCGAGGACAACCTGGATTTCCGGGCGTACTCGACCGTCGGGCTGAGCGCCATCATCCCGGCCTTCAACGCTGGCACTGGCTCGTTCCTGGACGACCGCGGCTTCATCAACCTGGATCTGCGCAACATCACGGGTGATCCAGGTGCGGGCAAGGTGGAGCAGGAGCGGGAGTCGCTGGCCTTCTACGTAGACGGCACGTTTGAGATCAGTGACCAGTGGACGGTGACTGTCGGTGCGCGCCATACCAAAGATGAAAAGGACTTCTACAAGCCCACCGGTGCAGGTGGACCTTGTAACCAGTTCACTGAGGAAGCAGACGCGGTGCTGGCGGACCCGGCGCAGCCTTTTGATCCGCTCACCAACTGTACCGCAGACCTTCGGTCCACCTCGGTGAGCCGAGCCGGTCTCACCGGTGCGGAGATCGATCAGCGGCATGTGCCGCTGCCGGACTCGCAGTATGCCTTCATCGCTGATTCCAGCGAGGAGTGGAGCGAGACGACCTGGCGCGTAGTACTGGATTGGAAGTTCAGTGACGATCAGCTGGCATATTTCAGCGTCGCTACCGGATTTCTGGCGGGTGGCTTCAGCGAAACCTGTTCCCAGCTCATCACGTGTATCTCTTACGATCCGGAGCTGAACACTAACTACGAGATTGGCTACAAGGCCGACCTTCTGGATGGTCGTTTGCGCCTCAATCTCGCTGCGTTCTACACGGAGTTCGAAGATCTGCAGCGCAACCAGGTGTTTGCATTTACGAACGCAGATGGTAGCCCGGGTCAGGAAACCATCACCCTGAACGCAGGGGAGTCCCATGCAACCGGATTCGAAGCGGAGATGACCTGGCTGATCACGGAAAGTTTCAGCATACGGGCCTCACTCGGTCTGCTCGATGCGGAGTACGACGAGTTCTCCTTCGATGCCGACCCTACTGACAACATTGCACCGCTGGATCTCACCGGCCTGGACATCCCGTTCGCTGCCGAAGTGCAGTGGGGCCTTGAGGCCAGTTACGACACCACGTTGCCGAACGGTGGATCGCTGGTAGGCATCGTTGGCGTGCACTATCAGGATGAGTCGGAGACCAGTCCGTTCGATCCGAATGCGGCGGCCGCTGGCGTAGCACGGCACCCGACGTTCACGCAGATGGAAGATCGCACGCTGGTGCACGCAAACATCACTTATCACAGCCCGGACGAGCGTTACTACCTCACGTTGTATGGCAAGAACCTGACGAACGAGGAGTACCGTACCACTGCGAACTCAGTGGGTGCGCTGTGGAACTTCACGATGTACGGCGCGCCGCGTCAGTGGGGTCTGGAGTTGGGATTCAACTTCGACTGAGGTCTGCGCTGACTGTGCATTGCCGGTGCAGGCGGAGCCAAGCCATCCGCCTGCGCCGGCATCTCACTCGCAGGCCAGAACCAGGGCAGTGTGGTGAGCGATGTGCCCTAAGGCCTGATGCTCTGAGCGCTATCCTCTTCATGGGGCAGCCGGTAATCACTTAGTTGGATTGATGATGCGATCCCATCCTCGGTGGGCTAAATCCAGCAACCGGTCGTTCCAATGATCCCTGAAGCCATAGGCTCGTCTCGTCATCACCCCGCATTCGAGCTCTTTTTCGGATTGTGATGATCAGCTCTGGTGTGCATCGCTTTCTCTTTATCCGGAATCTCCCTGCCGTCAACTGTTCGGGTAGTCCCATGTCGGTCATCTGTGAGTTTTTAGGGTGGGGTCAAGATTGTTTGTCCGACTGACCGACGCTTCGTGTCCTGAGCCCTCCATGCTCAGTAGCACTTCAGCCGTACTTCGCGTCGCGGCCTCGGTTGTGCGAGCTCAGTAGGATACTGGCTGCGCGTTCGTTCTCGAGCCAGCCACGGCGAACGCCTTTGCGCTGCTGGTTCGTAGGCGCTTCTTAGGGTATGGAGTGCTAGGGCTGTATCGAGTGTCGTGCTTTGGCCGCACGATCTGTGCATGATCTTTCCTGCCCGGTTAGCACCGAGTAAAAAGTACATGTTGGGATGATAGGCGAGATCTGTTGTTGCAGAGAGCACTCCTGAATGGAGACTTGAGGATGCGTGATCGTCGTTCGATGCAGCTCGGCATCGTCAGGTTGGTTGTCTGGCTGATGCGAGAACTTCCGTGATTGATATCGTCTACACCTTCATCACGTTCTTCGCGGTGGTGGACCCGATTGGTACAGTGCCGGTTTTCATTGCGTTGACGAGCCACTTCGACGACGAACATCGCAGAAAAATTGCACTGCGAGCAACACTTATCGCGGCCGGTGTCCTGTTGTTTTTCGTAGTCGCCGGGGAGTTGATCCTGGTTGCGATGTCGATACCGCTGTCGGCGTTCCAGATTGCCGGCGGTGTCATACTTTTTTTGTTTGCGCTGACGATGATCTTTGGAGAGAGCAAGCCCGATGAAGAGCTCAGGCTGACGGTAGATCATCGTGAGACGGCGGTCTTTCCGCTGGCGGTTCCCTCTATCGCGAGCCCCGGTGCAATGCTTGCGGCGGTGCTGCTCACGGAGAACGCCCGTTACAGCATCTGGGAGCAAGTGCAGACGTTTGTGGTGCTCGTTGCAGTGCTGGTCGTTACCTTCCTCCTGATGCTGTTGGCGGGGCCGATCCATCGCCTGATCAGAACGAGTGGTGCCAGTGTGGTGAGTCGCGTGATGGGGTTGATACTGGCCTCGGTGGCGACGACGAACCTGCTGGCCGGGATCGCATCCTATTTCTCGATCAGCTAGCGGGAGTTCACAAGTGCAGGATGGCTATCAGATGAACATGAGAGAGGTACTAGCGTGAGTCAGCGGGAAGAAGGACGGGTCGATGAGCCAGAAGAGTTCGGTTTGTCGAGCTTTGAGGACGACAAGCTTATCTCGCTGCTGTCGAAAGCCATTCGCTTTACCGTGCGGATGCTTGCGGTGGTGATGACATTCGTCATTGCCTGGGGTGCTATCGATGTGCTGTGGGTGCTTTACCAGCGTGTGATTACGCCTCCCCTTTTCATCCTCGAGATCACCGATATTCTCGCAACCTTCAGTGCGTTCATGGCCGTACTGATCGCGATAGAGATCTTCATCAATATCGTGATGTACCTGAAGGACAACGTCATTCACGTCAACCTGGTGCTGGCGACAGCCTTGATGGCGATCGCGCGTAAGGTGATCGTGCTCGACTTCAGCGAGATCGAGCCGTTGTATATCTTCGCCATTGCGTCGGTAGTCCTCGCACTGTCGATCGGCTACTGGTTGCTGCACACGGTAGGCCACACGCGACCAACGTTGCGTGACCTCTGATCGTGCGGAGTGGGTTCGGAGGGCTGCATCATCGCGGTCCTCGCAACTCATCGGCCGTCACGTACAATGCCGGCATGATGAACAAAGTAACCAACGTGGAAGCCGCGAGCCCCCATCCCACGGCTAGCGAGATAACCGACACGATGGCGTCGTAGCCGCCGATACCGTATGCCGTAGGCACAACACCGCCAAGGGTGGTCAGCGCGGAAACGAGTATCGGCCGCAGACGTTCTACTACGGCGTCGATGATGAGTTCTGTACGCCCGGTCTCGCCGGCTGTTTGGTGGCGCAACCGTCGATGAATCGCATCCACCATCACGATCGACGCGTTCACCACAACCCCGGCAAGGCCTACGGCGCCCAGCAGGGCAAAGAGCGACAGGGGCTTGCCGTGGAGAAAGAACACCACGTGCACGGCGGCGATGGCGAAGGGGATCGCCAGCATGACGAACAGCGCTTCGAGCAGCGAGCCGAGCAGCAACCAAAGAACCACAGCGATGCCGGCCACCGCCAGGGCACCGGCAATGCCGGTGGAGGCGGTGGTTTTAGCGGTTTCCCGGGCCTCGCCGCCGTTGAACACGATGAGGTCGGCGGTGTCTGCGTACCTGGGGAACAGCTCTTCTTCGAGCTTGGCAGCGAAAGCCAGCGCTGTGTGATCGCTACTGGCGTCGAAGCTGGCGCGAACGGTCGCTGTGCGATAACCGTCGCGATGGTAGATGCGGCTGCTGGCCGGTACTTCCACTGGCGCCACAACATCACGAAGCGGTACGAGGTCTCCGGATCGAGCGCGCACCTGCGTGTCGAGCAGGGCATCGAGGTTAGGCCGGGCGGCCGGATCGAACAGCACGCGAAGTTCCGTGGTGGCATCCAGCTCCCGGTGCTCAGACGCCTTGATACCGGTGAAGGCCGCGGCCAGAGTATTGCCCACAGTTGCGGCATCCAGACCACGTAACGCGAGTTTCTCGTGGCGCAGATTGAGGTCGATTTGTGGCGTTCCCGGCTGCTCGTCTACATGAATCTCCACCACGCCCGGTTGCGCGCGCAGATAGTCGGCAATCTGCAGCGCGCTGGTGCGTCGCACAGTGTCTTCGTTGCTCATGACGTGCACCGTCACGGGCTGATCCGTGGGTGGGCCGAAGTATTCCGACAGATACACCGCGTGCACGTGGTCTGGTATCCGCACGTCACCTGGAAGGCGCGCCATCCACTCGGCGTTGGTATGGCGGCGATCCAGCGGCTTGAACTGGAGCGTGACGAGCGCTTCGTTTTCTGCCTCGCCGAAACGTTTGTCGAGACCGTTCGAGTTCTGGTGGCCGATGCGCGCGGTGACCAGTTCCAGGTCGGGTGCTGAAGCCTCCATCAGTTGTCGCTCCACTGCGGCGCTGATAGCTGCGGTCTGTTCGATCGAGGTGCCGGCTGGGGCGGTCAGCTTGATGAACAGCCGGTCGGCGTCATCCTGCGGGAACAGTACGAAAGGCACCCGTGGCCCTATCAGCGCGAACACCAGCACCAGCGCGAGCATGGCGACGCCGAGCACGAGGCGACGATGGTTCAACGTCCAGCGTAGAGCGATGCGGTAACGGTCCTCCAAGCGACGCATGAAGGGTCGCGCGTCAGCGCTGGTGTCGCGCATGGTCGACAGGTGGGCTGGAAGTATGAAAAACGACTCCAGCAGCGACAGGAGCAACACCAGCACTACCACTACCGGAATCTGCCAGATGATGTCGCCAGGCCGACCGCCCACATATGCCAGGGGTAGAAAGGCCAGCATGGTGGTCAATGCCGCGGCGGTAACCGGGCGCACGACTTCGGTGGTGCCTTCTATGGCGGCTCGCGCTGGGGATAAGCCTTGCGCCTGTTTGCGCACCACGCGCTCTGCCACCACAACGGCGTCGTCTACCACCATGCCCAGAACGATGATGAAACCGGTAAGCGAGACGATGTTCAACGACATACCGAGTTGGCCGAACAGGGCGATGCTGCCGAGAAACACCACCGGGATACCGAGCAGAATCCACACGGCCGGGCGCCACCGAACGAACAGGAACAGCACCACCATCACGAGCAGCGCGCCAAGGGCGCCGTTCCTGGCCATGAGATCCAAACGGTTGGCGACGATCCACGATTCGTCGCCGGAGAACTGCACCTTTACGCCTTCGGGCAGGGGTGCTTCAGACACGAGTTGGCGGACCGTGCGGGCGGCGTCGATGATGTCGGCGCTTTCGCGCTTGTGCACCAGAAGCAAAGCACCAGCCTCACCGGATACCTGCATGCGCAAGCCCGTGTCTTCCCTGCCGGCCTCGATGCGGCTGATGTCGCCTACGCGCAGCGCGCCGCCTGAGGGATGAAAGCGCAGGATCGTATCGGCAACGTCGTCGGGTTGCGTGTATCGACTCCACAGGACCACCTGGCGTCGATCCTCCGCGCTTTCCAGCACGCCACCCGTGCTCGATACGTTGCGCTGGCGGATGGCAGAAAGCACATCGATAAGGGTTACCCCGTGCTCGCGGGCGCGCTGCGGGTCCACCAGTACCCGTACCTCAGGATCGGTAACGCCAACCACGGTGACGCTTGAGACCTGTGGCAGGCGTTCGATTCGCCGCTCCAGGTCGTCTGCGGCAGTGGCCAGCGCGCTGGACGGGCCGGTGAGCGCGACTTCAATTACGGTGGATCGTGCCGGGTTGAACTGCTTGAGCTGCGGGGGATCGTCCATCTCCGCGGGGAAATCGGTGATGTCGTTCAGCGCTGCTCGTAGGTCCCGCTTGGCCGCTTCGATCTGGGCAGCATCGTAGCTCGGCAGCAGTTCCACCGTGGTGAACGAGACGCTGTCGCTGATGACTGAGGTGAACGCTTCGATACCCTCTACGCTCTCCAGCGCTTGTGCGATGGGAATGCTCACCTTGGTCTCCACATCGCGGGCCGATGCGCCGGGCAGCGATGCGGTGATCCAGAAAATTGGGGTATTCACGCTGGGGATGAACTCGCGTTGCAGTGAGCCAGCAGCCAGCAGCCCCAGCGTGAGGAGGGCAGCGGCGCTGACGTTCACCAGCAGGTGCCTGCGGGCGAAGAATGCGACGAGTGCCCTCATCTGCGTCGAGTGAACCCCACTTGGCGTGCTAGGAGCGGATGCCTACGTGTACACTTCGAGATAACGCGGTATGGAAGCAGCACATGCGTTGGGTAGATGTTTTCGGGTTCGACGACGAAACGCTCAATCGTCGCTATGAGTCGCGATGGCTGGTCACGTCGCTTCCCCAGGTGCGCATCGCCCAGCTGCTGGCGGCGGTGTTCAGCGTCGGTTTCCTGGGGCTCGACAGCTTTTATTTCCCGTCTGAGACACTGGTGGAAATAGCTGCGTTTCGTGTGGGCGTGATGCTTCCACTTTGCCTTGCCTGCTACGCGATGACTTACTTCAAGCCGCTGCAGCGCTGGGTGTTCCCGGCATGCGGGTTCGGCATCATTGTCATGATGATGTACTTCTGCTCCCTCGCCGTACGCCTGGATGACACGTTCCTGTCCTACCTCTTTCCGGTGATCGTGCAGCTTGCGCTGTTTCTGTTCGTGCTGTTGCGTATACCATTCCGAATCTCGCTGATTACCGGGCTGATCTGCCTCGTGGTCTGCGCCGTCACGTTTTCCCAGTTGGAGGCAGCCGCTTACCATCGGGCGAGCATCATTGCAGGTACGATCTCGATCTTCGCGTTCCTGCTGTTCAACCTGTTTCAACGCGATCTGAAAGAACGCTCGCTGTTCGTCAACGAGCTTCTGCTCGCGGAAGCCGAGCGTGTCAAAGATTCGCTGCAGCGGGAGCGTGAAGACTGGTTTCGTAACTTTGCTGGTTTTCTGCGGCATGAACTCAACAACCAGCTGGTGGGCATGCAGGGCAGCCTCGAGCTGCTTGCCCGGGTGCCGGACAGTCAGGAGAAGTATCTGACGCGAGCCAACGCCAGCCTCGAGCGTATGCGCGCGATGGTCAATGAGGCGGCGGATGCAACGTCCATCGATGCGGCGTTGGAGAGCGGCGCTGCCGAAACCTGCGACCTGTCGCTGCTGGTGCTCGAATGTGTTGCCTCGTATGAGGACGCACATCCTCAGCAGCAATTCGACGTGATGGTTGAACCGGGTATCAACCTGACCTGTCAGCCTTTTCGGGTCGTACAGATGCTCGACAAGCTCGTGCACAACGCACTCAGGCATTGCACAGAAGAAAGCGAGATCGTCGTCCGCCTGTATCGTCACGGGGTAAACATCTGCCTCGAGGTGGAAAACGAAGGCGATCCCTTGCCGGCGAATCGGGAGAATCTATTCAAGCTCTGGTTTACCGGAGAAAGTCCTCGCCTGAGCAGTGGCCGGCAAGGTCTTGGGCTGTATGTCGTGGCGCGCATTGCCTCGGCGCACGCGGCGACGGTGGAGGCGCTTGATCCATCGGATCGGCAGGGTGCTTTGTTCCGTGTGACCTTTGCCGGCGTCGATTCGGAATGAGCGCCCAGGCTTCGCCAATGCGTGTGCTCCTGGTCGAAGACGATCCGGTCATTCGCGAGAACTTCGTCGACATGCTCGAAAGCGAGCGGTTCGACGTGGACGCGGTGGCTTCGCGGTCTGCGGCAATCGACCTCATCGATCAGCGGTTGCCCGACCTTGCCCTGCTCGACATCTCGCTTTCCGATGACCCTGAGGGCGGCTTTAGCGTATGTTCGGAGCTGCGTTCCAAGTCGCAGACATTGCCCATCGTTTTTCTGACTTCGCATGCAGGAGAAGTCGACCGTATCTCGGCGCTGCGCCTGGGGGCTGATGACTACCTGACCAAGGACGTCTCCTTGGATTTTGTGCTGGCGCGGGTGCATGCATTGATCCGCCGGCTCGGCGCCCTGGCCGACGCGGTTGGCGAGGCGCATACGGATCCTGCCAACCTGCGCATAGACGAGGAGCGGCTGGTGGCGCACTGGAAGGGCCGGCGCCTGGATCTCACCCTTACGCAGTTCTGGATTTTGCGGGCCCTTGCGGGCAATCCTCGTAAAGTCTGGTCGCCGAACGAGCTCATGCTTGCGGCGAAAATCATGGTCGAACCCAATACAGTGGTCGCCCACGTCACCCAGATCCGCCGCAAGCTGCAAGCGCTGGACCCGGAGTTTTCCAGCATCCGCACGGAGCGTGGTGCGGGGTATCGATGGGTGCAATGACGCCCTGAAATATACAGTCAAAAAATATGTCATTCGTTCATAAATCATCAGAATTCATCAGCCTTTCTCAACCGTTCTGAAGATACTCGTCCCTTGAAGGTCGATTTCATCGATTTTTTAACCTGGGGGACGACATGGATGACAAGTTACCAAACAGAGTGTTTGGTGCGGATGCCGCGCTGGGCGATATCTGCGAAAACGTGCGGCGCAAGTGGGAACGGCGCACGGGAGACAAGATGCTTGCTGAAGACATTGCGCAGGAAACCGCGCTCATCGCGCTGGAGCGGTTTGCCGGTGCCGGCTTGCAGGAGCCGGAGAAGCTCGCGGCATTTCTTCACCAGACGGCACGCTATCTGCACATTGGCCATGTTCGCCGAACACAGCGCCAGACTCTGTTGCCCGGTGAGCGTATGGAACAGGTGCCTGATGCGCATGCGAGCCCTGAGGAGGAAGTTTGCAGGCGTGAAGCGGCCCATCGGCTCGACGTGCTGGTGGCTTCTTTGAGCACGCCGCGCGACCGTGACCTTATGACTCGTTTGTTGATTTGTCATCAGCAGAAGCATGAGGTGTGCGATGCGCTCGAGCTGAGCGCATCGCACTTCGATCGCGTATGTCATCGTGCCAAAACCCGGGCAGTCACGTTGGCGCAAACAGTTCCCGCAGGAGCGGTCGCTGCCCTGTGAGGTAGCCCAGATTGACGTGCGCCTGCCGACGGTACTGCTCGTTCGTCATGAAGCGCTCGTGCAGGGCGTGCAGCCGCGAAAACGGTACAGACGCCACCAGGTGATGCTCGAGGTGGAAGTTGATGCCGTGTGGCGCCAGCAGAAACCGCTCCAAGCCGCCGGCGATCACCGTGCGCGAGCCGTCGTACACGCTTGTATGTGCCAGGGCGAAGTGTTCGGCGATGCTGCGAAAACGCATGATCAGGGGTAGGACGAGAACCAAGGGCACGAGCCACAGGAGCACAAACCACAGCCAGCCGCCGAAGGCAGTGAGCAAGAGTGCTACGGTCGCGTACAGTACCAGGCGCATGGCCTTCAGGCCCGGCACCGGGGAATGGCTGGTGTTGCCGGCTGCCGAGTTTTCGCCCAGCGAGCGGGCGAGGTAGGTGACGCTGCGCCACCAGAGGCGGGCAAACCCCAGTACTGCTCCAGAGCGCTGTGGAAACTGCCAGGTGGCAGCTTCCGCCGGGTCGTCGAGCTTGCGTCGCCAGTCCGGGTCGTCATCGGTGTTTGGGGAGCGGTGGTGGGCCAGATGCGCCTGCCGATAGGTGGCCATGCTCACGGCCATGGGGCTTGCGCACAGTATCTCACCCAGGAAGTCGTTGATCACGCGCGAAGGGTGCGCAACACCGTGCGTACACTCATGCATGAGGATCAGCAGCGCATGCTGTCGTGAAGCGATCACAACCCAGGCGCACGGCAGCAAGGCATACAGCCACACGCTGTCCGCGCTCCACAGTATCAGCGCGATGACGCCTGTCAGCACGGCGTAGTCGAACACCAGCGCGCGGAGGAACGGCGCGAACGCCGGTCCCGCATACCCTTCCTCCCGCGCCAGGTGTGCAAGCTTGCGCTTGAGTGCGTCATCGGGCTGCATAGGCTACCTCTGGGAGTTCGTTGCTGCCGGCCAGATAGCGATCTGCATCCTCAAACGCTTCCGTTACCATGCCGCTGTACAGATGCCCGGTCACGCGCATTGCGTACATCACCGTTTGCAGCTTTTCCTCGTCTGTTACCAGCGCCTCGATGTAGCCATTCATAAGCTTGTTATGACCGACGTCGATGGTGGAGTGATCCTGTAGAAAAGTCATGGCTTGAGGGCCGATACCCATCGCTGCAAGGCGCTGCATGTACTCAGCGCCAAAGCCGGTGGGCATGAACTCCAGGAAGTAGAGATAGCCAAGGTAGCCCACCACGTCGCGGTGGTAGATCTGATAGTACGCAAACGCCACCAATGCGGTGGTGGCCGGCAGCGCAAACTGGCTGGGAGCCTGGGATACATCAAGCCCGGCAGCCTGCGCGTCCGAAAGGGCCAGCTGATCGTGGCCGATTTCCGACACTGCATGGCGCAGAAACCCTTTCACCGATTCGCGCTGCGGGCCGCGGAAGTAGGCGGTGGCTGCCGCCTGAATCTGCGGGTTCTCGCGGGCGTGGTGGAACACTTCACGCATGAGGTGCCCGTAGTGGATGCGATCGAGCTCGCCGCGCCAGAAGCGCTGCATGCCCTCGCAGTTGTTGAACTGGGAGATGACGTCGGTAAAGCAGGTGTTGAGTCGATCATGCATAGACACGGCGGGCCTCCTGGTGCTCGGCGAGCAGGCGATAGAAAGGGGAGCGTTGGTTGAACAGGTGCACTTCATCGTTCACCGCCAGGTACATGCTGTTCACGGGGCCGTACTCTGAGTGCTGAATACGCCCGAGGTGCGGCCGGTAACCGAGCTTTTCGAAGAACTTCACCAGGTGATCGTTGCAGTCGATGAAGTCGTAGTGCACCGCCGATTCCAGGCCCCACGCATAGCTGTAGCGCGCCAGCAGCATGCCCAGGCGGCTGGCGCGATATTCCGGCGCCACCATGAGCTTGGTGGTCACGGTGGAGTGCGCGCGTTGGCGGTTGTTCAGTTTGTCGAGCCGGAAAAGATCCACATACTTCTCCAACGCCGGCTCTGTGGTCCAGGTGCTCATGAGCGTGCCGACGACCTGGCCTTTGGCATCGCGGGCGAGCAACAGGTTGCCGTGCGGTGCGATGGGGTCGTAGAGACGTCGGTTTTCGTGATCCGTGAGCGGGTCGCTCTGGTGGCGGCCCATCTCCCGAACATAGATGTCGTACCAGAAGCGGTACGCTTCATCCAGGTGCGCACTGGTCGTTGCGCTGACGATAGTTGGCATTCGCAGTCCTCCGATTTGCCTGTGTGACGGCGCCTCTAGCGGGCGCTCTTGCCATGTATCTGCGCGGCACCGCGAAAACTCTCACCCGGGGGGAAATTTTTTATTCGCCTCGGTACAGTGGGCGATGCCCAGCACCAGAGATAACGTCATGTCCGATCATTTCCCGCTCTTTGAAGCGATCTACAACACGCGCGCCATGCGCCGGCTGGACACGCGGGAGGTGCCGGAGGAACTGCTGGTCAAACTGGTAGATGCAGCGTTACAAGCGCCGAGCGGATCGAACACCCAGAACGCACGTTGGGTCGTGGTGCGAGACGCCGAACAGAAACGGAAACTCGCCGATTTCAATCGCCACCACGCGGAACCCTACATCCGCGCGCAGGTGGCCAATCCGAAGGATGCCAAACACAAGCGGCTCCTGGATGCGGTGGTGTGGCAGATTGAGCATATGCATGAGATTCCGGCGCTCGTGGTTGCCTGCTTCGACTACCCGGAGAAGGTGGAAGGTCTCGGTGTGTACCGCAGCGCAGGATCGGTGTGGCCGGGCGTACAGAACCTGCTGCTGGCTGCGCGCGCCTTGGGTCTTGGAGCTGCGCCCACGACGCTGGCATTGCGCGATCAGGACGCCGTGCGCGAAGCGCTGGATCTGCCGGAGACCTTCGCCGCGCTGTGCCTGATACCCGTGGGTTATCCACTCGGCAAGTTCGGGCCGGTGCGCCGCCGGCCGCTGGCAGAGGTTATGCGCTTCGATCGCTGGAGCGATTGAGCGGCTCGCACAACCCCAGCAACACAGTCCCTGCGGCGAGAACACCCGCTGCGACGAGCGAGGGGATCAGGAAGCCGCCGCTGACTTCGGCTAGCCGACCCGACAGCGCAGGCCCGATCCATTGGCCGATGGCAAAGGCGACCGTCATGTGGCCGACTACGCGCGCCGCCGTGTAGGCACTGGCATCCGCGACCGTTGCCCGTGCGTAGCTCAGCCCCAGAGCGGTGATCGCTGCAAACGTGCCGCCGAGCAGCGCGCCGGCGATGGCCAGAGACGCGAGCGAACCATAGTAGCCGGCGGTGATTACACCGATGGTCTCGGCGATGTAGGCGGCGATCAACGCGCTGCGCAACGTAGTCGCTGCTGCCAGCCGCTGCCATAGCCAGACGGATGGCACTGCGGCAGCACCCACCGCCAACCAGGTCAGGTATTCGGTGCCGGTCGCACCCTGCAATCTGGCGATGGTCACGAGGAACGTGGCCGACACCACATAGCCGTAGCCGAAAAGCCCATAGGCGGTGATCACAAGCCAGGTACTGCGCGGCCAGGGAGATGTCGCGCCGGGAGTCATGCCGGCATCCTTGACCTCCAGACGCAGACCGCCCTGGAAGCAACGCCAAGCAACGATCACCATCAATGCAGATACTGCGGCAAGGCTCACCCAGGCGGCGGCCACGTCAGCGTGTAACCACGCCACCCCCGCGGTAATGCAGATGCCGATGCCTACGCCGCTGAAGTGCAGATTGCCGAGGCCCTGCTCGCCGGTGCGGCTCAACACCTGGCCGAGCAGTGCGGTGGCCATCACGAGGCAATAGGCACTGGCTACGCCGGAAACGAAGCGCACCAGCATCCACTCAGCGTAGCTCTGCGCCCACGCGCCCAGCGCAGTGCTGAGCGCACTGGCGGCAAGCGCGCCCGCGAGGATGTGGTGACGCTTGCTGCTGCGCAGCGCCCGGGGGGCGAGCAGGGCACCCAACGCGTAGCCAGCGTAGTTGGCGCTGGCAATGTCACCGGCATCTGCCAGGCTGAGTCCGAACACTTCCAGCATGGGCGGCAGCAGGGGCGTGTAGGCAAAGCGGTTGATGCCCAGCGCCGCAGCCATGGTCAATGCTGCTCCGAGAGCAAAGCGCGCGCCATCGTTCATCTGGTTCGCATTGTGTGGTCTACTCGCTGACATTGTGCCTGCCCGCGCGGTTGGCGGGTAAGCAAGTACAAGCCGGTAATCGACTGACGGAGGAATCGTGGGGAATCGTACAAGGCTATGGTGGGTATCGGCATTGCTGCTGGTTTTGGCGGCGACGGCGCAAGCCCGTGACATTCGCGCTGTGGCACCGGAGCGCGAGGGCTTCTCCTCTGAACGTCTGGAACGGCTGGACGCCTACATGCAGCGGGCAGTGGAACGCGGCGTGATGGTCGGTGGCAACGGGCTCATCGCTCGTAACGGCCGCATTGTCTACTTCGACGAGTGGGGCCAGCGCGATCGCGAAGCGGGCTTGCCGATGACTGCGGACACCATCTTCCGCATCTACTCCATGACAAAACCGATCACGGGCGTTGCCCTGATGATGCTGCACGAGGAAGGCAAGTTTCGCCTCAGCGATCCGGTTGGTCGCTACATCCCGGAGCTCGCTAATCTGCAGGTCGCCACCTCCACCGCCAACGGCGGTACGGTGGCGCGATCCGACGGCACGCAGAGCATGACGGAAGGGGTGGGCGATCTCGCGCTGACGGGGCAAACCCGTGCACCGCGTCGGCAACCGACCATCCGCGATCTGCTCATGCACACCGCTGGATTCAGCTATGGGGTGTTCGGCAATACGGAAGTGGATCGCGCCTATCGCGATGCCGGGCTGCTCGGTCAGCATCCGGACCTGCAGGACTTCGTGGCGAAGCTCGGCAAGATTCCCCTGCAGTACGAGCCGGGCACGCGCTGGCACTACAGCGTGGCTGTGGACGTACAGGGGCGGCTGGTGGAAGTGCTCTCGGGCAAGCGTTTTGGTGAATTTCTCAAGGAGCGGATTTTCGATCCGCTGGGCATGACGGACACGAGCTTCACCATCGATGAAAGCAAGCGCGATCGTGTGGCGCAGCTTTATTCACCGGTAGGCACGCCGGACGACTTTTCCGCCTGGCTGACGCCGAACGCGGCCGTGGAACTCGAGGTGGCTTCCGAGTTTGCCAACCGCAACTACCAGCCAGGTGCGACCTTCGAAAGTGGCGGCGGCGGCTTGCTGTCCACCGCCATGGACTACCTGCGCTTCAGCCAGATGCTTCTCAACGGCGGCGAACTCAACGGGGTGCGGTTGCTTTCGCCGCGCACCGTGGAGCTGATGACCCGCAATCATCTGGGCGACATCCCGATGGGTTTCGGTCAGCGAGGCACCGGCTTCGGGCTTGGATTTGGCGTGCTTACCGATGCCGGCGATGCTGGCGATATCGGTTCCGATGGTGAGTACAACTGGGGCGGCGCCGCTGGCACGCGCTTCTGGGTAGATCCGGAAAAGAACCTCGTCGGCGTGTTCATGGTGCAGAGCCTGCCGCACCGCACCACGCTTGCGGCAGACTTCAAGACGCTCACTTACCAGGCGCTCGTGGACTGAAGCGCGCGCCTCAGTCCAGAGATGCAGCCGTCAGGTTGAACTCCTCCATCACCGCATCGGCATAGTCGATGCGGCCGGTGAGCGCTTGCGCATCGCCGTACACCAGGCGCAGGCAGGCCTCCGCCATGTGTTCGACGGGTGTGATGGGGAACTTGGACTCAGGAGTGATGAGGTTGTGATGCAGCGCGCCGGGGGTGGCTACCAGGCCTGGAGAAATCACGTTCACGCCGATCCCCTTGCCGTACACCTCCTGCGCAAGCCCGGTGGTGAAGCGCTCCAGCGCCGCCTTGCACATGCCGTACACCGCGCCGCCCGGGCGGCCTGCAGTTTTCTCCGGGTGGATGGCGGCGTGTGAGGATACGTTGAGGATCCAGCCACTGCCGCGTTCGAGCATGCCGGGCAGTACGAGAGCGGCCAATTGGAACGGCGCCCATACCTGTACTTCCATCATCAGCCGAAAACGCTTCTCGCTGAATTCATGCACTGGTGCGTAGTAGGTAACCGCCGCGTTGTTGACGAGTATGTCCACGGGGCCGAACGTCTCCTCGGTCGTGCTGATGAGCGCCCGTCGGTCTGCGTCCACCGCCAGATCGGCTGTGACTGCGATTGCCTCGCCGCCCGCAGCGGTGATGCTCTCGGCCGTGGCGGCGATACCGCCGGGCAGCACGTGGTCGCCGTCGTTGAGTGTGCGTGCCGCGACAACCACCTTCGCACCTTCCATGGCGTAGCGGATCGCCACCGCCTCGCCAATGCCACGGCTGGCACCGGTGACTACCGCCACTTTGCCCGCGAGCTTGCCCTGTTTGTCGATCTGCATGTTGCCTCCGGCCCTGAGTAAATCAGTGGCCATTATGGTCGGCCTGCGCGTGGTCTGATAGTGAGTGTCTACGGCGGTTTAGCGTGTTGTAGACTGCGCCACTTTTGGCGGGCACCCGAACATGCTGAAACTTCACGAATCAATGGTGAGGGCCGATGAGATCGACTCCCTCGGACACCTCAACGTGCGTCATTATCTGGAACGCATGGATGCGGGTATCGAGGTGTTGCTGGCTGATCTCGAGCGTCCAGCCGGCGCCGTGCTGCGGCGGGTCGATACCTACAGCCGCTTCCGCCGTGAGCAGTTCGAAGGAGCGACTCTCGAAGTAAGAGGCGGTGTACTGGAGCTCGGCGAGCAGGGCCTGCGTTCCTTCATTGAGATTCGCAACCCTGCGCGCGATGAAGTGGCGGCCTGCTTCGTTGCAGCGACGCAACTGGTGGACCCGGTGCGTCAGGAGGTACTGGGATTCCCTTCCGCGTTCGTGGTGCCGCAAGCGCAGCTACTCGAGGATATTCCCCGCCACGGACAGCCACGGACCATCTCGCTGGTGCCGCCCCGCGTGGATCTTTCTATCGAGGTCCTCGACGACCTGATTCCGGACGCAGAGGAAGGTGCGGTGATGACCGGCAAGTACTTCGCGGACGTGTTGGCGGAGGATGTGGATGCCAATGGCTGGCTGAAGGAAGACATCGAGGTGATGTTCCTGCCGTTTCACCGCGCGGTGCAGTCTGGTGGCGCACGTCCAGGGCCGCCGGTGTTCGAGACGGGTGACGGATTGCGTGTGGGGCTGGCGATGATGGAGACGCGCACCATCCGCTACCACCAGGCGCGGCTCGGTGACCGTGTGCGCTATTTCGGAGCCGATCTTGCCATGTCCGGCAAGTCGCGACACTCCCGCCGTTGGGCGTTTGCCGAGCAGACCGGAGCGTTGCTCGGTATCAGCGACTCAGTGGGGGTGTGCATCGACCTCGACGCGCGCCGCGCCATCGATATGCCGGAAGAGATGCGCAGCGCCATGTCGCGGCACCTGCTGCCGGAACTGGCTTAATCAGATCTCGCGGCGGCTCGCAGAGCCTCATCGCTGTGGATTTCCGGGCCCCAGTCGGCGGCCAGCACGCGAAAGAACGCTTGAATATCGGCCTCCGGCAAGCCCGTGCGCCGGCTGATCACGTCCTCCAACAGCGCAAGTGTTTCCAGGGCCGCGTTGCGAATGTCCGCAGACTCGTCGGTTAGTCGGTAGCGGGAGCGCCTTGGATCCCGCGGGTCCGGAAACTGTTCAACGATGTTGTCGTCGATCAACCCACGTGTCATCTGGTGCACGTTCTGCCGGGTCAGCCCCATCTCGCGAGCGATGTCGGACGGTGCGTCGATCCCGCTGGCGATGTGCACCAGTATGAGCGATTGCGTGCGGTGTACCGGCTTGTAGCCGCGCGATGCGAGCACCGCCTGCAGGCTGTTGTCTGCCCAATCGATGGCCCGTGCGAGGCCTGCGATCATGTGGCGGTCGATGCGGTGTCCTTTTGCGGGACGCGTGTCCTGGGCTTCGCTCATGCCAGCGTTACAGCGGCATGCTCAGCTCGAGGCCGAGCAGCGAGCGGCCCACCTGCTCGCCGCTCACGGCGGTGTCGAACACGGTGTGGCAGGACAGCGTATTGAGATCCCGTTGAAAGCGCTGCATGGGGTTGGACAGAAAGTGCGCATGTGCACCGCTCGCGTCCATTACTTCGCGCACCAGATCCCGCGATTGGTGGACGATGTCGCCAATGCGCAGCCGGATGATCGCCTTCTCTTCATCGGGGCACATCTCGGCGCTGCGTCCCCAGGCTTCGACTTCGCGCGCAAGCGTCATGAGCAGTATCTCTATGTTGCGCGCCTTCAGGGCTGCGTGGCCGAGCTTGTGTTGTGCTACTGCCTTCTCCGATTGTTTGTCCTGTGTGCCGTACACCGTGCGGCTCTTCAAGCGCTCGGTAAAGAGCTCAACCACCTTGCGCGCTGCGCCTACCGCCGGAGCGGCGGCGGTCAGGCCGAGCACCGGCAACATAGGCATCCGGTACAGGTGACTGGCGTGGATACGCCCGCCTTGTGCGTTGCCGCGGCGCATGGCGGTGGCGCTCTGCATACGGTGCGTTGGCACGAACACATCCTGCACGGCGACGTCGTTGCTGCCAGTGCCGGCCATACCTGCCACCTGCCATGTGTCGATCACTTCGACTTCCTGCATGGGAATGACGTACATACAAAGGTCCTGGCCACCATCGTCGGTTGGGGTGAGCGCGCCAACCAGCGCCCAGTCCGCGTGCATTACGCCGGTACCCCACTCCCAGCGGCCGGTGACCCGATAGCCGCCGTCCACCGGTGTGGCGCGGCCGTTCGGCGCCAGCGTGCCCGGCGCGATGATGTAGGGCTGCTTGCCGAAGATGTCGTCCTGAGCCTCGCGGCCGTACAGCGCCAGTAGCCAGTTGTGCTCCATGCAGAACGTGGTGACCCATGCGGTGGACACGCATCCGCCGCCGAGCGCCATGCCGATGCGCATGAACGTCTCCATGCCGAACTCGTATCCGCCGTAGGCTTTCGGTACGAAGTAGCGATAGATGCCCGTGTCTTCAATGGCCTGCATCACCTGATCCACCGGCTTGCGCTGGCGTTCGGCTTCTGCTGCGTGTTCGGCGAGCATGGGTACGAGCGCTTCGACGCGCTCCAGGAGTTCTGCTTCTGTCATGACGGTGCGGCCCCCTCTGCCTTCAGCGACTTATACGCTGATACGGAAATTGCGTAAAGCTAGATTACGCTGCGTAAAGTCGTTTAACGCTAGGGTCAGGTGCTGGAATCAGGCCTTGGTGAGCGAGCGGTCGTCGTTCATGGCGTCGAGCTGTTTCTGCAGGGTTTTGTTCCACTGCGGGTGAGTGAAAATCCAGAACTCGTCGTTTTCGATGGCGCGCAGCACCAGCCGCCCCACCTCGTCCGGCGGCATGCCCTGCTCGAGCATCGATTGGATGTTGCTTGCGGCGCGACCTGAGGCGGCGCCGTCGGACTTTGGTTTGGCGCCCCCAGGCCGGTGTTTCACCGAGTTGAAGCTGATGTTGGTGTTGATCGGTCCGGGACAGAGTACGGATGCCCGCACCGGGCTCTTTCTGGCGCGCAGCTCCCGTTCGAGGGATGCCATGAGCGCCACCACACCGTGCTTGGCGACGTTGTACGCGCCCATGCGGCGCCCGGCAATCAGGCCGGCGAGGGAAGCGGTGGCGGTGATGTGCCCTTCGCCAGCAGCCTCAATGATCGGCAGGAACACTTCGACGCCGTAGATGGGCCCCCAGAGGTCCACGTCGATGATCCACTTCCAATCTGCAAGCTTCATGTTCTCGGTGGGAGTGGGAATGCCGACACCTGCGTTGCTGCAGAGCAGGTTGACGCTGCCAAACCGTTGCACCGCGGCGTCCGCCAGGCCCTGCACCTCGTCGTGCTGCGAGACGTCGCAGCGATGCGTGAGTACCTCGGTGCGCGCACCGAGCTCTTCTCTTACCGCCGCCAGCGGCTCCTCGTTCAGGTCGGCGACCACCAGGCGCATGCCGGCGTCGGCGAAAGCACGTGCCATGCCGAGGCCGATACCGCTGCCGCCACCTGTGATCACCGCAACTTTGCCTGCGAGGTTGTTCATGCCTGTTTCCTCTTTACGGTTACGCCGCCGACACTGATCAGTGACTCCACGCAGTCGCGGATGGATGCATCGAGGCTTCTGAAGGTGATCGGTACCACGGAACGGATACGGTCGTTACGCAGCTCGCAACCCGCCCAGATGGCACGCAGATCGGCCTCGCGCGCCTGCACGTGTGGCGGGAAGTCGTCACTAACGGGTGGGGCATCGTGCTGCAGTTCCGGCAACAGCCGGTCGATGCTTGCGCACACATCCTCTACGTTGCGGGTATCCGTAGACCAGGCGATGTAGCGTTCGCCGTTGCGCACCTGCACGCTCTCCAGCAGGCCGATGTGACAATCCGCATCGTCGCGAACGTCCACCGTCATCCAGGGCCGGTACGCGGCAGTCTGCGGATAGCTGCCGGTGAGCATACCTTCGATGATGTGCTGCCAGGGCCCGCGGTTTTTCTGATGGCGGGATTGAATCGGACCCACGTTGTCCGCCGGGCAGACGGTGATGGCGTCCCAACGGCCGGAAGCCTCTGCGGCTTCGGAAAAACGCGCCTGTGCCAGGCATTTGCCGATGGCGTAGCCGTGGCCGCGGGCCGCCGTGCGTTTGGGGTTGCTCTCATCCGGGTGGCGGTCTTCGTAGAGCACCGGCCGCCGGCGCAATTCGTTGATGTCTCCTTCCGCGACGATGGCGGCGATGCTCGAGGTGACGATCACGCGGTTTACCGTGTCGGCTTGGTTGACGCTGGCGATGATGTGCGCGCACACCCGCTCGATATAGTCCTCGTCGTTGTAATCGCTCACGTGCGACACGTGGCAGACGCCGGCGCAGCCCTGAAACACCTCGTCAAAGCATCCCGGTGTATCGAGATCGGCGTTGTGCAGCGTCAGCCTGCCAGATGCAAAGCCCGGCATGGCGCGCAGAAACCCCACTTTCTCGTCATCCGACGCATCGCGGACGCAGGCGCGCACGCGGTAGCCCCGATCGAGCAGGCGCCGCACCACCCAACCGCCGATGAATCCACTGCCGCCTGTTACGGCGATGGTGCTGTGCCTGGGAACTGTCGCCATGTCTGCTCTCCTGCCCTCACTGATGTTCGACATTGTGCCTTGCCTGCGGCTTGCGAGCCTAGCATCCTCATGGCGATCACGTGGGGAGCGGCTGGATCGTGTTGAAGAAAATCCTCCTGGGCTTGGGTGCACTCGTGCTGGTCACTGCAGCCGGCGTTTACTGGTACGTCGACCGCACGATGCTCAAGGATCCGTTCGCGCCATTGTTTGCTGCGGAGTGTGCCGGTTGCCATGGCGCAGCCATGCAGGGCACCCACGATGGTCCGGCCCTTGCCGCCGATGGATTCATCCTGGGTAGTGGGGTTCGGCAACTGGAACGGCTGATTGCCGAACATCCGCCGCTGGGTAGCCCGACGCGCCCTTTGATCGAATTGCAGGATGCGCAGATCCGCGGCCTTGCGATTCTCATCGGCGAGATGGCGACGGATCGCGTCTACCGCACGTTCGAAGTGGAGGAGGCGCTGGAGATCCCTGAGGGCGAAGTTGCTTCAATGCTGCACGGCTTCAGGGTGGAAGTGATCACCAGTGGTCTGCATCGCTGGCCTTTTGGTATGGCGCCGCTGCCGGACGGTGGCTTTGTGATCACCGAGAAAACCCAAGGGCTGCGGCTGGTGTCTGCAACCGGCGAAGTATCCGAGTTGATCAAAGGAACGCCGCCGGTATCCGATGAGACGCTGGAAGTATTTCTTCCCATCGGCCACGGCTGGATGCTGGACGTTGCGTTGCATCCGCAGTACGTCGACAACGGTTGGGTGTATCTGCACTACACGGAACGTTGTGAGGATTGCTCAGGCCCCACGAAGAGCCGCAACACCGTGGTGCGAGGGCGCATCAATGACGGGCGCTGGATGGACCAGGAGCTGGTCTGGCAGCCGGACGCCACATTTTTCTCGCGTATGCCGGACATCGCCGCTGGCGGCCGTCTGGCCTTCGACGATGCCGGGCATCTGTTCATCAGCGTTGGTCTGAAGGGCACCAACAACTTCGATGGTTGCCAGGATCTCGGTTCACCGGCAGGCAAGATTCATCGCGTCAACGCCGATGGCAGCGTGCCGCTGGATAATCCGTTCACCACCATCCCTGGCGCGATGCACAGCGTGTGGACCTACGGCCACCGTAGCCCACAGGGCCTGGAGTTCGACGCTGAAACCGGCGAACTCTGGGAGGCTGAGATGGGGCCACGGGGTGGCGATGAGGTCAATCTGCTGCTCCCAGGACGCAACTACGGCTGGCCGCTGACCTCCCGCGGCGTGGATTACGATGGCACGCATGTGGAGTACGGCAATGAGCTGAATATCGAGTTCGACCTGGCCGACATCGAGCAGCCGCGCGTCGATCTCACGCCGGCCCCCGCGGTGTCGAGCTTCACAATCTATCGCGGTAATGCCTTTCCTGGTTGGCAGGGGCATCTGCTGGTGGGCTCGCTGGCTGCTCGTGAGCTTTATCGTGTTAACCGCGGTACTGGAAAGGTGGAGAAGTTGCTCGCAAACATCGGCCGGATACGTGATGTTGCGGTGGGTGCGGATGGCCTGCCATATCTTCTGCTCGAGCATCCGAGTGGAGGACGGCTTGTGCGACTGGTGCCGGTTGAACCGCATCGACTGTCGATGCGCTGAGAACGTTGGGAGTGACTATGCTGAATAGAAAGAAGGCGCCGGCGCGACGGGTTCTGGGCTCTGTGTTGCTGCTGCTCGGGGTGTCTGTGTTTGCTGTGCGGCTGATACACGCGGGACCTTATGCTTTTCCGAGTATCGGGCCGCTTGCGGGTGGTCTGGGTTCAATCGCTTTGGGCCTGGTTCTGATCTGGCCGGGTACGCCAAATCGCGTGGCTTGGGCAGCGATGGCTCTGTCGCCTATTCTCGCCTTTCCGGCGCTGTACGGCGTGATGGGCGAGCTCGAAGAAACCGTATCGCTCTATGCTACCAACAGTGATGGTGAGCCGACCGAGCTCCGGCTCTGGGTTGTGGAGCGCGACGGCGCGTCGTGGTTCGGCATGGGCGGCGATAAAGCCAGGGCGCACAACCTTGATGGCACCGAGTTGAACATGCTCCGGCGCGGCGAAACCCGCTGCGTGGCGCTCACCCTGCACGATGACCGACCCACGGTTGAAGCGATGCATGCGCTGAAGGTCGAGAAGTACGCGGTAGCGCGTCTTGCCGGTAGCGTTGGCCTCTACCCGCTGCACGCCCCCGCCACAACGGTTGCGCTGCGCCTTGATCCCTGTACAGAGCGCCTATCGAATTAGAGGCAGGTGCTCGCCGACGTTGGCCGCTTGCGTCAAGCTGCGGTGGGTGTGGCTGGTGCCGATAGCGCCGCATCGTGTTTCAATGCGCTGAACAGTTCAGGAACCACTATGCAGAACCGCAAAATCGTTTTGGCCCGCCGCCCGAACGGCGCCCCCACAGAGAGCGACTTCAAGCTGGTCGAAGAAACCATCCCGGAGCTATCTGCAGACCAGGTGCTGCTGCAGACAGAGCATCTCTCCATCGACGCCTTCATCCGCACCATGCTCGATGCGGATCCGGGTCACCACGGTGTCACCGACATCGACACCCCGGTGATGGCACTGGGCGTGGCGCGTGTCGTGCAGAGCAGCTTCGATGGGCTCAACCAGGGCGATATGGTCTTCGGCCCGATGGGTGCGCAGACCCATGTGCTGGCACCTGGCAACATGTACCGCAAGCTCGACAATCCGGATGTGCCGGCTCGAAGCTACCTGGGCGCGCTCGGGCTCACCACCGGGCTCACGGCATACGCCGGTATGGTAAGCGTAGGAGAGGTTGCCGAGGGCGATACCGTGGTCGTCTCGGCTGCCGCCGGTGCGGTGGGTTCCATGGCCTGTCAGATCGCACGCATCCAGGGCGCGCGCGTCATCGGCATCGCCGGTGGCGCGGATAAGGTGGACTACCTCGTCAATCGCCTGGGTTGTGCGGCAGGCATCGACTACAAGAACGACAATGTGGCAGAACGATTGGCAGAGCTTGCGCCAGACGGCGTGAACGTCTTCTTCGACAACGTCGGGGGTGAGCTGCTGGATGTGGTGCTCGATAAGATCGCCAGCGGCGCGCGGGTGGTCATTTGCGGTGCGATCTCGCAGTACAACGACATGAGTACCGTACGAGGGCCTGCGTTGTATCTGCGTGTTGCAGAACGCAACGCAAGCATGCGCGGCTTCACCGTGGATCGTTACGCGGCCGAATTTCCGAAGATGGAGGCCGACATCTCCACATGGCTCGCGGAAGGGAAGCTCGAGATGCCGGAGACTGTCGTCGAGGGCATCGAGCAATTCCCGAAGGCGCTGGGCATGCTGATGTCTGGCGGGAACACTGGCAAGCTGCTGGTAGCTCCCTGATCCTCAGCGTTTGACCTTGCCGATGAGGTCGATCAGTTCGTCGAACTTACGCCGCTGATCGGCCTCGCTGCCGGACGCAATCGCACGATCTACGCACGTCGCCGCGTGATCCTTGAGGATAGCGTCCTCCACCTTCGCCAGCGCGCTCTTGATGGCCTGCATCTGCTGCAGTATATCGATGCAGTATCGCTCCTCGTCGATCATGCGGCTGATGCCGCGCACCTGGCCCTCGATACGGTTCAGGCGTTTGATGGTGGCGTCTTTCTGTAGCTTCATGACGGTTGCGGCCCCACGATTGCAATATACTGGGTAGGGGTATAATGTATATCCATGTTCAGGCTACAACTATAGCCCAAACTGCCCGCAAATCATCAAGTGACCACATCATGACCAGTTGCCACGCGGAAGAGGTTCCTCCCTGCCACGCACCCAAACGCAGTGTCGACTGGCTGTTGTGGGGCTCCGCAGCCATAGTCCTCGCAGCCTACGCGGTTCAGCTTGCTGTTGGCGGTATGCATGGGCACGGTGATGGCTGGTGGGCGGGCTTTACGCACTCCGTGTTCGAGCTGGTCAACACCATGTGGTGGGGCGTGCTCATAGGCGTGCTCATGATCAGCCTGCTCAATCGGGTGCCGAGAGAGTTCGTGATGAGCGCGCTGGGCGCCGAGGCAGGTGGGCGCGGTGTGTTGCGGGCTGCTGCTGCGGGCGTGCTGCTGGATCTGTGCAGCCACGGCGTGTTGATGGTCGGCACCAAGCTCTACGAGCGGGGTGCCAGCACAGGCCAGGTGATTGCCTTTCTGGTGTCCAGCCCGTGGAACTCGTTCTCTCTGGTGGTTCTGCTGGTGGCACTGATCGGCGTAAGTTGGACGGCTTCCTTCGTGCTGCTGTCCATGGTGGTGGCGGTGATCACCGGGCTGATCTTCGATCGCCTGGTGCGCAGTGGTGTGCTGCCGGCCAATCAGAACCGGCACGAGCTACCGGACGGTTTTCGTTTCTGGCCGGAAGCAAAGACACAGCTTCGCGGCGTACGTGTTACCCCGGCGACGACGGCCAGCATGTTGGCCGATGGCGTTCGTGAGTCGCGCATGGTGGTGCGCTGGATACTGTTTGGCGTTGTGCTTGCGAGCCTTCTGCGAGCGCTGGTATCACCTGATCAGTTCGAAGCTTTGTTCGGTCCGACGATGCTGGGTCTGGCCGTGACCATGGTGCTGGCGACGGTGCTGGAGGTATGTTCGGAAGGCTCTACGCCGATCGCCGCGGACATCCTCACTCGCGCCGGCGCGCCGGGTAACAGCTTCGCCTTCCTCATGGGCGGAGTCGCCACGGACTACACGGAGGTGGTTGTGCTCAAAGAAGCGACCAGCTCCTGGCGCGTGGCGTTGTTCCTGCCACTGATCACGCTGCCGCAGGTGCTGCTGATCGCCGTGTTGATCAACCTGTTGACGAGCTGAACGGCCTCACATTCCAAAGAGGTCTGCGAGATCTAACGCATTGGCCATAAGGCGGATGGTTGCCGCGTCCGCGAATTTACCGTCGATCATCACCGCACCTTCGCCTCTGGCTTCGGACTCCCGGTAGGCCGCGGTCATCTTGCGGGCATCGGCCACCACGTCAGGGTCGGGTGTGAAGATCTCCTGAGCGTGCTCTATCTGTGTGGGATGCAACGCCCACTTACCTACCATGCCCAGCGCCCGCGCCTGCAAACAGGACTCCCGATAGCCCTCCAGATGCTTGATGTTGCCGAAGGGGCCGTCGATCGCATCGATGCCACGCGCCCGTGCCGCCATGGCAACCCGGAATTTGGCGTAGTGGAAGATGTCGCCGGGGTATTTGTACTGTCCGTAGAGCACGCTCAGATCGATGCCCTGGCTGGCTGAATAGTCGCCCATGCCGAAGATCATCGCCTCCAGGCGTGGCGTGGAGGCGGCGATCTCTTCGACGTTCTGCAGCCCCAGGGTTTCCTCGATCAACAGCTCCAGGCCGATTTTCTTCTCGATGCCCAGCTTGAGCTCGAGCTGGGTGAGCAGCTTGTCGGCGAAGAGCACGTCGGAAGCGTCGAACGGCTTGGTGAGCATGATGGTGTCGAGGTTGTCAGCCGCACCCTCGACGATGGTGATGATGTCGTCGTGACACCACTGCGTGCCGGTGTCGTTGATGCGCACGCAGCGAACTTTGCCGCCCCAGTCCAGGTGGTTGAGCGCATCGACGATGTTGCTGCGAGCGCTTGCCTTGGCGTTGGGTGCTACTGCGTCTTCGAGGTCCAGAAAGACATGGTCCGCACCGCTTGCTGCCGC
>JAUILW010000291.1 GCA_030432795.1 Gammaproteobacteria bacterium | reverse complement strand
GGCTGGGTACGATGCTCAGCCTGCGGCCATGCCCTGCCTGCCTCGCCACCTTCGCTGCGCCGGATGAGCTCCGCAGCCACGCGCTGGGCCAGCTCCAGATACCGCGTGTCCCCCGTGTGCCGGTACATGTTGACGGCGTGATCGCCAATGCCCGCATCGCAACAGCATTGGCTGATGTTGTTCCAGAATCCCCGTCCACGCTGCTCCGGCGCACCCATTGCGATGAGCCCATCGTCCAGGCCGCGGCCCCAGGCCGCCCAGTCCGGCTCCCCGGTCAATCGGCTGAGCAGTGCAAACAGGCGTGCAGTGCCCGGCGGGCCGTGGCAGACGCCGAGGTAGAAACGGTTCGGTTTGCCGTCGTTGAGGATGTGCGGCACCAGGTGCCCGCCCCCTTCAACCGTCTCGGCCATGGCCTGCACGTGGCCAGCACCGGCGAGCGCCGCTTCGAGGAACTGCGCCTCACCCGTGCATTCGTACAGGCGCGCCATGCAGTAGGAAACGCCTGCCGTGCCGTGTGCGAAGTTAGGCGCATCGAACGGCCATGGAATGTCGGGCATGAGCTGCCACCGTCGCCCACCCTCGGCGGGCTCGGATACCTCGAGCAGTCGCCTGCCAGCGGCGGTGGCCCACTCGAGGGCATCAGGGTGAATGCCTCTGTCGTGCGCGTACATCCAGTACACCGCCGCACCGGCGGCGCCTTCCGCCATGTCGAATATCTCGCGCACGCCCTCGTGGCCGGTGAGCTTCGCGTAGGGCATCTCCTGCACCCAGCCGATGCCCGCGCCGATGGGCTCGGCCAGGTCCCGCTGCCAGGCAGCGCAGCGAGCCGCCATGTCCGCGAAGCGTTGCTCCCCGGTAGCCGCCGCCAGCTCGTGCAGCACGAACATGTAGCCGGCCCACCCGCCCATGGGTGCACAGGTCGGGCGCTTCATGGTGGGCAGGGCGGCGAGCAGCTCGCTGCCTGCCGAACGCGCCACATCGACAAACCGATCCTCGCCGGTCGCACCGGCCAGCTCCAGGTAGAACAGAACGATGCCTGCGGAACCGGCATAAACCGTGTGGAGCACCTTGTCGGGGCGTTCCCGCGCGAGCCCCCAGGCGATGCCATTGGGTGTTGCCACCTGCAGTGTGTCGATAAACCTTTCGGTCTGCAATGCTGTATCCAGCAGCTCCTGGGCCTGCATGGCGCCTCCCCTTCCCGTTAGTTGGCTCCCACATCATGCCCGATACCACCGATGCCCGTCACCGGCGCGCGGTGGTGACCTGTCCGGCGTACTCCATCAGGCCAGAAGCCGCTCTTCCTTGATCTCGCGGATACGATCGCGCAGCGCCGCCGCCTCCTCGAATTCGAGATTGCGGGCGTGCTCGAGCATGGTGTTCTCGAGGCCTTCGAGAAACTTGCCGAGCGCCTTCGGATCATTCGGCACCTCGATGGCCGGACCGCGCCCGCGGGGTCCGCTAGCCGCTGCTTTCTTGCGTGCAGCACCCGGGCCCGGCGCACGGGCACCTTCCATGACATCCGCGATGGCTTTGGTGATGGTCTGGGGCGTGATGCCGTGCTCGAGGTTGTGAGCGATCTGCTTGTCACGGCGGCGCTCCGTTTCGGCCATGGCACGCTCCATGGAGCCGGTAACTTTGTCCGCGTAGAGAATCGCCCGGCCACGCACATTGCGCGCGGCGCGGCCGATGGTCTGGATCAGCGAGCCTTCCGAGCGCAGGAAGCCTTCCTTGTCGGCATCGAGAATCGCCACCAGCGACACTTCCGGCATGTCGAGCCCCTCACGCAGCAGGTTGATGCCCACCAGCACATCGAACTCGCCGCGGCGCAGATCGCGGATGATCTCCATGCGCTCGACGGTGTCGATGTCCGAGTGCAGGTAACGCACGCGCACCCCGTGGTCGTCCAGAAAGTCTGTGAGGTCCTCGGCCATGCGCTTGGTGAGCGTGGTCACCAGCACCCGATCGCCCCGCCCCACCGTCTCATTGATCTCGCCCAGCAGGTCCTCAACCTGCGTGGAGGCCGGGCGCACCAGCACGTCCGGATCTACCAGCCCCGTGGGCCGCACCACCTGTTCGACGATCTGCCCGGCGTGCTCGCCCTCATAGGGGCCGGGTGTAGCAGACACGAAGATCGTCTGCGGCGCCAAGCGCTCCCACTCATCGAAGCGCAACGGCCGATTGTCCAGCGCCGAGGGCAGGCGAAAGCCGAACTCCACCAGGGTTTCCTTGCGCGAGCGATCACCCTTGTACATGCCACCCACCTGCGGCACGGTCACGTGCGATTCGTCGATGATCATCAGCGCGTCGTTCGGCAGGTAGTCGAACAGCGTCGGCGGCGCTTCGCCCGGCTCGCGGCCGGACAGGTAGCGCGAGTAGTTTTCAATGCCGGAGCAGTAGCCGAGCTCCTTGATCATCTCCAGATCGAAGCGCGTACGCTGCTCCAGCCGCTGCGCTTCCACCAGCTTGTTATGGCGATTGAGGTACTCGAGCCGCTCGCGCAGCTCCTCGCGGATCTCATCCACCACCGACAGGATGCGGTCTCGCGGCGTGACGTAGTGGGTCTTGGGAAACACGGTATAGCGCGGCACCTTGCGGATCAGCTCGCCGGTGAGGGGATCGAACACGCTGATGGCCTCGATCTCGTCGTCGAACAGCTCCACCCGAACCGCTTCCTTTTCCGACTCCGCAGGAAAGACGTCGATGACATCGCCACGCACGCGGTAGGTGCCACGGGAGAAGGCCATGTCGTTGCGGGTGTACTGCAGCTCCGCCAGACGCCGCAGCAGGTAGCGCTGATCCACCCGATCGCCGCGATCCAGATGCAGCACCATCTGGTGGTAGGACTGCGGATCGCCCAGACCGTAGATGGCGGACACCGACGCGACAATGATGGTGTCGCGCCGTTCCAGCAGCGCCTTGGTGGCCGACAGCCGCATCTGCTCGATGTGTGCGTTGATGGACGAGTCTTTTTCGATATAGGTGTCCGACGAAGGGACGTAGGCTTCGGGCTGGTAGTAGTCGTAGTAGGAAACGAAGTACTCCACGGCGTTGTGCGGGAAGAAATCGCGGAACTCACCGTACAGCTGCGCGGCCAGCGTCTTGTTGGGCGCCATGACGATGGTCGGGCGCTGCAGCGCCTGGATGACCTGTGCGACGGTGAAGGTCTTGCCCGAGCCTGTGACCCCAAGCAGGGTCTGGTGGCTGAGCCCGGACTGAATGCCGTCGAGCAGCTCAGCGATGGCCGCAGGCTGATCGCCGGCGGGCTGAAAGGGGGAAACGACTTGGAATTCTGCGACGGTGTGCACGGCGGCGCCAGCTTGAGCGGAAACCGCCTAGCCTACAAAAGCTGCGCTGCCGGCGCCATGCGACTGGTTGCTCGAGAAAGGGCGCTGCAGACAGGATGGTGTCAGCAGCGCGCCTGAACTACTCCGCAGCGGCCTCTTCGCCCGCAGCGTCTGCGGCCTCATCGCCGGCATCTGCGGCTTCTTCCGGCTCCGGCGCCTTGGGCTTCGGTGCCTCGATGAGCTTGTGCTCAAGCAGGATGCGAACTTTGTCTTCGCCGTTGATCCAGCGCTTGTCAGCGCCCTTGATTGCGTGACGGCCTGAGCGCTTCTGATAGACGGTGTACTCGTCGGTGCGTGCGATCACTTTCACGACTTTCTCCTTGTGTTGTAAGTAGTGGATTGAAGGCCGCGCACTGTACCGGGAAGGCGCGAGGAGCGGAAGTGCTCGCAGGCTTTGTGACGTATATCCATATGCAGAACCAGGCTTTCGCGGAACGCGTTCCAATATCGTACAATTCGCGCCCCTTTTTCTTGGCGGCACCACCATGAGCACGACCGCTACGCAAGCGGCCAGACGCCACGTCGTGCGCTTCGCAGGCGATTCCGGCGACGGCATCCAGCTGCAGGGCGCGCAGTTCACCAACGCATCAGCCCTCGCCGGGCACGATCTGGCGACCTTGCCGGACTTTCCGGCGGAGATCCGCGCCCCGCAGGGCACGCGCTACGGCGTGAGCGCCTTTCAGATCCAGTTCGGTGGCGATCGCATCACCACGCCGGGCGATGCCCCGGAGGTGCTCATCGCCTTCAACCCGGCAGCCCTCGTGGTCAACCTGCCGCATCTGGAGCCTGGTGCAACCATCATCGTCGATGGCAATGCCTTCACCGCGCAACGCCTCAAGCGCGCCGACCTTGACAGCAACCCGCTGGAAGACGGCCGCCTGGACGCATTCCGGGTGCACGCCATCGACGTCAGTGATTTGACGCTCGAGGCCGTCAAGCCCCATGGGCTCGGCGCCAAGGACTCCGGCCGCTGCAAGAACTTCTGGGTGCTGGGCCTGGTGTTGTGGATGTTCGATCAGCCGCGGGAACCCACCCGCCGCTGGATCAACCGGCGCTTCGCCAGCGACGAATCGCTGCGCGACGCCAACCTGGCCGCACTCGACGCGGGCCATGCCTACGGCGAAACCATGGAGATCGACGGCACTCTGGCACAGAAGCACGTGCCGGAAGCACCGCTGGCAGCGGCAGAGTACCGCACCATCACCGGCGCCGAGGCGCTGGCGCTGGGCCTGGTGGCCGCCGGCGAACTCGCCGACATCGAGCTGATGTTCTGCTCCTACCCAATCACCCCGGCGTCGTCGCTCCTGCACCATCTCACCGGCCTCGAAGAGGCTGGCGTCGCCACGTTCCAGGCAGAGGACGAGATTGCCGCGGTGTGCAGTGCTATCGGCGCTTCGTTCGCCGGTAAGCTCGGCGTCACCTCGAGCTCAGGCCCTGGTGTGGCGCTGAAAACCGAGGCGCTGGGACTTGCTGTCGCCACGGAGCTGCCACTGGTGGTAGTCAACTCGCAACGCGCCGGACCATCCACCGGCATGCCCACGAAGACCGAGCAAAGTGATCTGTATCAGGCCGTGTACGGCCGCAACGG
>JAUILW010000290.1 GCA_030432795.1 Gammaproteobacteria bacterium | reverse complement strand
CCAGGTCTCGCGGTTACAGCGCTGAAATCGCCTTTTGTTTTGCCGCCAGAGCGGCTCGCGCTATCGCCGACGGACACGTGCAACTGGCGACGGATCTAGCCACCAGCGCACGCGCCATCATCGAGCAGTTCGACGACGACTTCTTCAGTCGTCGCGCGTTGACGCTGCTGAACAGTCACGTGGATCCATGGACTAGCAGCGCAGACACTGCGCTGCAGTCGCTAACCAGTAACCTGCGGGCCTGCGTGGCGCAGCGCGACTTCGAGTTTGCAGCGTTCGCCAGCGCCAACTTCACGCTGAACGCGCTCATGCGGGGTCAGGAACTGAGCAGCCTGCGGCGGCTGGCAACCGAGCAGGTAAACGAACTCCTGCCCATCGGAGCCGTCACGGGCCTGAACGTCACGACGTTCGTTCGCCGCATGGTGCTGAGCCTGCTCGGGGAAAACGAAGCAGAGTCCAACTCCGAAGAGCCGGCGCTGCGCATCGACAATCCGGAAGATGCGTTCGCTTTCGGTGCCGTCTATGCGCTGCGCACCTACTACGCAGTGTTGTTCCAGGATTTTCAGGGCGCAGCTTCGACCGTTGGCCTGGTACGCAGCTACTCAGCCGCACTCGCCTCGTCGCCGATTGCGGTGCAGTTCGCCATGAGCGAGGCCATCGTGCTGTTGCGCACCCGCGCAGCAGACGCGGTTACCGTCGCACGGCGTAACCTCGAGCGTTTGCAGCGCGCCGCCGCCAACGGTTGTCGACTGGCAGAGCCGAAGATCGGCCTGGTAGAGGCAGAACTCGCCTGGCACAACGGAGAGACCACCCGCGCGCTGGAAGCGTGGGAACGGGCGGCGGAAGCGGCCCGGCGGCACGGTCTGGCCAACGACGAAGCACTCGCCTACGAACTCGCCGCTCGCAGTTGCGAAGCCAAGGGCAGAGCCGACTTCACCCGTCTGTTTGCACGCAACGCATACAATGCGTATCTGCGCTGGGGCGCCGTCGCCAAAGCACAGCAGATCGACCGGGATTTCCAGTCCGCCATAAACGACCCAGGCGAGCGACCGATCAGCGGCGCCCTTTCGGTGGGCGACCTGGTGGACCTCACCGTGCGGGACTTTCAGACGGCTACCGCCACTTTCGAAAGTTCCGAGTACTCCAATCGCGTACTCGATACCACCACGGTGTTGCGCGCCGCGCAGACGATCTCCGGCGAAATCATGCTGGAGCGGGTGCTGTCCAAGCTTCTGCGGCTGGTGCTCGAACACGCCGGCGCGCAGAAAGCCTGCATGCTGCTCAGCCACGACGACAAGCTCCACGTGGAAGCGATCGCGGCGGTGGACGGCGGCGCTTCGCGCCGTTGCAACCCACCGGAGCCGCTGGAGTCCAGCGACGATGTGCCGATCGGCATCATTCAGTACGTCGCCCGCACCAAAGAACCCATGGTGCTGGCAGACGCCACGCGCGACGAAGTGTTCTCACAAGACCCGTACGTGCAACGCCTGAACCCGCTGTCTGTGCTCTGCCTGCCCATCCTGCACCGCGGTGCCGTCACCGGCGTGGTCTATGTGGAACACCGATGGCTTACGGGCGTGTTCACATCGCAACGGGTGGAAGTGCTGTCGCTGCTCGCCTCGCAGGCAGCCATCTCCATTGAGAACGCTCGCCTTTACGCCGATCTGCAGTCCGCCCGTGATGAATACCGGGCCCTGTACATCAACGCCATCGAGGGCTTGTTCCGCGTGAACGGTGAAGGGCAGCTGCAAAGCGCCAACCCGACGCTTGCGCGCCTGCTCGGCTTTGATGAAGTCGACACCCTCATGCGGGAGAATCGCGACCTGCTCGACCATGTGTTTCTCAAGCGCGAGGCAGCACAGCGTTTCATCTCCGAACTGGAAGACAACAAATTCGTCAACGCCTTCGAAGCGGAAGCCGTTACACGCGACGGCAAGGTGTTCTGGATGGCGATCACCGCCAGGCTCACGGAAGACCCGGAAAACGGTGACTACGTGGACGGCTCGCTCATCGACATCTCCGAACGCATCGCCAGAGACGAAGCAGATCGCCAGTTGCAGATCGCCGAGGCCGCCACACAGGCGAAGAGCGAGTTCCTGGCCAACATGAGCCACGAAATCCGCACGCCCATGAACGCCATCGTCGGCTTCTCGCGGCTGGCGCTGGAAACCGATCTCGACCGCAAACAGCACGAGTACCTCACCAGCATCCGCAATGCCGGCGAAAACCTGGTTTCCCTGATCTCCGACATCCTCGATTTTTCCAAGATCGAGGCCGGCAAGCTCACCCTGGAGCAGCGCCCGTTCGACCCGGTGGAAGTGCTGGACGAAGTGGAACGGCTGTTCCGCACCGATCTACGGCGCAAGGGTCTATCCTTCGAGGTGCACAGCGCGCTCGAGGAGAACAGCGATTACCCCGAGGGGGGCATCGTCATCGGCGACCCGCTGCGACTGCAACAGGTGATGGTCAATCTCGTTGGCAACGCCATCAAGTTCACCGAGCACGGCGGTATCACCGTGCGGGCGCAGCTGCAGAAAGCACACGACGATGGCACGCTACTCCTCTGCGTTACCGTCGAAGATACCGGTATCGGCATCAAACCCGAGCAGCAGGCGCGCCTGTTCGAATCCTTCGAACAGGCCGAGACCTCCACCACACGCCGCTACGGCGGCACCGGCCTGGGGCTCACCATCTGCCGCAGGCTCGTGAGCCTGATGGGCGGCGAGATCGACGTCAATTCCGAGCCCGGCAAGGGCAGCGCCTTTCGTTTCACCTTCCGTGTAGTGCGTGATAAGGCGGGTTCCGCCGCTGCGCGCCAGGAACGACGAGCGCGGCTGCGCAGCGGCTACCTGCGCGGCCGGCGTATCCTCGTGGCCGAGGACAACCCGATCAACCAGCAGCTTGCGAGCGAGTTTCTGCACCGGGTAGGTGCGCAGGTGGAGATAGCCGTCAATGGCCGCGAAGCTGTCGCACGCATCACCGAAAATGAGTACGACGCCGTGCTCATGGACATCCACATGCCGGAACTGGATGGCCTGGAAGCAACGCGCATCGTCCGCGAACAAGGTATCGATCTGCCAATCATCGCCGTCTCTGCGGATGCGCTGGCGGAGCGGCGGGCAAACGCCCTGCAATCCGGCTGCAACGGCTACCTGACAAAGCCCATCAACTTCGAAGCCCTCCTGCAGGAGCTGGCCACCCACCTGCCGCCGGCGGAAGAGGTAAACCTCGGGCGCCGTTCCAGCGATCGCGCGGATGTCGAACTGGACAGTCAGAACACCGGCGAGCTCGATGCCTACACCCTGCATAACACCCGCCTGCCCGGTATCGACATGGGCCAGGCAATCAAGGCACACAACGGCAACATTCGCCTGCTCGTCAAGCTGATGGGGGATTTCGGCACCTACTATGGCGACGCCGGCGCTCGCATCCGCGAGATGATCCAGCAGAACGAGCTGGAGGAAGCTGAGCGGCTTGCACACAACCTGCACGGCGTGGCCGGCAGCTTCGGTGCGCAGCGCCTGAAGGACGCTTCAAAGACCCTGGAAAAAGCCCTCGTTACCGCCCAGGACGGCGGCCCGCGAGACACGCTGATCAGTCTGACACAGAGCTTCGAAATCGCCCTGACCGAAGTACTCGAGTCTGCCGAGCGATTGGCCAGCAACGAGGTGCCGCTGCGCGCCAGCGATACCTGATCCCGGTCTTTGGAGAACCTCTAAGACCAGCCGGCGAACGGCGTTTCGATGCGGCGGATATCTTCAATGAGATCGACGGGCAGCCCGCCGGGCTCATCCACCGGCGTACCGACGCTGATGCTGTCCACCAGGCCGCCAAAGCGTGATTCGATCGCCGCGCCTATCTGGTCGTGGCGACCAACCGCTGCAAACAGATGCACCACATCGTCGCTCACCTCGGCCGTCATGGCGTTCCACTGGCCGGTCTTCGACATGTGGTTGAGCTTCTCTCCCAGGTCTTCGAGGCCGTGCACGGCAAAAACCGGGTGGTAGGCGCGCGTGGAACCGTAGAAACCCACCCGCATGCGCACCCACTCGAATGCGCAGGCCACCGCCTCATCCGTGGCACCGGTCGCAACGAAACCGCCACCGGAGACCTCGAACCGGCTGCGTGACCCAACACCTTGCCGCAAGCCCTGCTCCAACCGTGGCATTGCCACCTGCTCCAGATAGGCGCGTGTAGAGAACGGGTGCAGCCGCACGCCATCGCAGGTTTCCGCAGCCACCTTCATCATGCCGGGCCCAACCGCGGCGATGGTGATCGGCGGCGGCGAACCCTCCAGGGGCTCAGGCACGAAGTTCGGCGGCATGAGGGTGACGCGGTAGTGGCTGCCTTCATAGCGAAGCGGATCACCGGTTTTCCAACTGTGCCAGGTGGCCTTGATGCACCGCACCAGATCACGCATCCGCGGCGCCGGCGCGGACCAGGGCACACTGAATCGCCGCTCGTTGTGGCCTTTCACCTGGGTACCCAGACCGAGCACGAACCGCCCGCCGGAAGCGCGCTGCAGATCCCAGCCGGTGTTGGCAAACACCATCGGGCTGCGCGCGAAGGAAATGGCGATGGACGTGGCCAGTTCGAGGCGTTGGCTGTGCACGGCGGCGACGGCCAACGGCAGGAACGGGTCCTGCCGGTTTTCCTGCGCATGCACGCCGTCGTAGCCTTGCGCCTCGAGCCTGCGCACCGCATCCGGAATCTTGTTTAGATCCGAAAGCGGCACGCCGGTGGTGAGCTTCATTCGACGATGTCGTCGCGCCAGAAGGTCGTTTTGGGCGCCATCGTCTCGGTACCGAGAATCTCGTCCGCGTTGTCGGCGAGATCTTCCCACGTGGCATCGAGCCCTAGCTTCATGCCGCGGTTGGCAAACACCATATCGGAAGCGAACTTACCGCGCGCCGCCTGCACGATGCGGCCGTTGGG
>JAUILW010000289.1 GCA_030432795.1 Gammaproteobacteria bacterium | reverse complement strand
TCTCTGCAGCGGTCTGCGCGGCGCCAGCCAGGGGCGCCGACAGCGTCAGAACAACGAATAGCGCTGATAGGGTCCGCATGGCGTGCACCTCCGTACACTTTTGTGTAGCTGAGTATGCACGCTACGCGGTCGGGCCTGAACCCAGCCTTAACGTGTGGGAACAGGCGGAGGCGCGCTAGGCGTTAGCGGGTTAGGCGGTGGCCGTGCGCAGCTGCGGCATCTGGTAGCGGCGAAGCTCTTCGGTGAACTCGGCGAGCGCCGCATGGCCGCTGGCCTCTGCTTCTGCGCACCAGTCGCGCAGGGATTGCACCACGGTCTCCAGGTCGCCGGTGCGCTGGTCCCAGATCGCCTGCAAACGCAGGCGCATGTCGTAGACGGTCTTCAGCTCCGGCACCTCGAAGAGGTGTTCCAGCCGCGCCCGTGAGGCGTCGTCCAGCAGCGAATCCTCGCGACGCAGCAGTTGCTTTGCCCGCTTGAAGAGATCCTTGCTGGCGCTGCCTGCCGCGGCTTTCTGCTCCGCCACCACGGGGGCGATCACGGTCTTGGCGTATTTGGCCATGACGTTGAAGCGGTCGTTGATCAGCGCGAGCGCCGTCTCCTTGTCCAGCGGCTTGTGCTCGCCCTGTACGGCTACCGGGCCGGTACCGTGCGCCTTTGCCAGGCCGACAGCGCTCAGGATGCGTATCCACATCCAGCCAATATCGAACTCCCAGGGCTTGGCGGACAGCTTGGCGGAGTTGGCATAGGTGTGGTGGTTGTTGTGCAGCTCTTCGCCGCCGATGAGGATGCCCCAAGGCATGATGTTGCGCGCTGCGTCCGGGCACTCGAAGTTGCGGTAGCCCCAGTAGTGGCCGATACCGTTGATGACGCCGCCAACCAGGGGAATCCAAGCCATCTGAATGGCCCACACGGTAATGCCGATCACGCCGAAGAGGGCCACCTCGACGATGGCGAGCAGGGTGATACCCAGGAAACCATGCTTGTAGACGTTGTTCTCCATCCAGTCGTCCGGCGTGCCGGCGCCGTAGCGGTCGAGAATTTCCGGCTTGGCGGCAGCGATGCGGTAGGCTCCGGCCTGATCCCACAGAATCTTGGACAGGCCCTGAATCACCGGGCTGTGGGGATCTTCCTCGGTTTCGCAGTCCGCGTGGTGCTTGCGGTGGACGGCCGCCCACTCCTTGGTGTTCATGCCGGTGCCGGCCCACAGCCAGAAGCGGAAGAAGTGCGACACGATGGGGTGCAGCCACAGCGCCCGATGCGCCTGGCACCGGTGCAGGTACAGCGTCACCGCGAGCACCGTAATGTGCGTGGTGATCAGCGTGAACACGATCAGCGTCGTTGCGGACGGGTTCAGCAAACCGTTGGACAGTAGTTCCGGGATGCTCAAGAGCGGCCTCCGATTGTCGGTTGGGTTGTCGTATGTGCCGGCTTCCTCGCCAGCTGCACTGTCACCTGACTACGCCTGAAAGAAAGCATAGATCAAGGCCACGGCCATCACGGACAGCAGCACAAAGGTCCCTTGCGCGCCGATCAGCCGGGGGTAGTTTGCTCCCTCGAAGCGACTCAAACCATACGCGTGCAGGACACGCAGCACCACCAGGCTTGCGCCGAAGCCATGCAGCCACGCCGCTGGCGCTTGGTTGAGCTCCAGCAGGAGAAGTAGCACCAGCGCCAGGGGCACGTTCTCCACGAAATTGGCCTGCACGCGCAGCGCAGCATCCGGCCGCCACTTTGGTTGGCTTGCGGCGCGCAGACGCACGTAAAGCACGTGGTTGGCCAGTAGCACGGCGAGAGCGCCACAGATTCCGGCGTACAGGGCGGTGATCGGCACGATCACGAGAGCAGGCTCCACGCGGCCGCCAGGGCACCCAGAAGGCACAACACGAGGCCGATATAGGCGTATTGATCCAGCCAGAAGAGCTGAAACGCTCGAGCGCTGCCTTTTTCGGCGGTCGGCGACTCACCGGAGCGCAACTGGCGGGGCAGGCCGCTATTGGCGCAGATGTGAACCCCGGCCCAGATACAGCCGAGCCCGACGATGAGCAGCCAGTCGTGAAGTGCAAAGTCCTGCATATCAGCCTGCTGCACCTCCCCGGTGCGTTGGCCGCTGGTTGACGATGTCTAGCGGGTACTGCCTGAACCCCGGTTCTGGTCTGCTGCGCACGTTGAGTGGCACCCTCCGGAGGCGTCGTTTGGCGGACTATATCAGAGGAAATAAGCCGGTGGGTTGTGCTTTGTGATGCGTGCGGTGCTAGTTGTGAAGGGCGGCGCAGTGGTACGCCTGGCTGGGCCTCAGGCCGCGTACGTGAGATCTCTCGCCTGTGTCTGGCCGGAAGCGCCCTGCTCGATGAGCGCCTGGGTGTACTCCAGGCAACCGCCGCAACCGGTGCCAGCGCCCAGGCGTTGCGCGACATCCATAACGGATTGCGCGCCATCCTGGATGGCTTCGCGAATCTGCTGATCGGTGATGCCGCGGCACAGACAGACGTACATGGGCGGTCTCTAATGCAATGTCGAAGCAAAGTGTAAATGCAAATCGTTCTTGATTGCAAGCGCGTTAGTGCTCACTTTTTGTTGTGTATGTAAGTTTGCTGATGGGAATAATTTTCTTTTTAAATCAATAATTTATGGATAAATCCCCGCGATCTGGCTATTCTGGCCTCCCACTTTCGTACGAGACACTTACCGGACGTGAAACCTACTGATCAGGAAACTATCAGCCACCTCAACAAAGTGCTGCGCAACGAACTCACCGCCATCAATCAGTACTTCCTGCATTCCCGCATGTACAAGGACCGGGGCCTGTCCCGGTTAGCAGAGCAGGAATATGAAGAGTCCATCGACGAGATGAAGCATGCCGATGCACTGGTGGAGCGGATCCTTTTTCTGGAGGGACTGCCGAACCTGCAGGATCTCGGCAAGCTGTTGATCGGCCAGGACACCCGCGAGATGCTCGACTGTGATCTCAAGCTGGAGATGATGGCGATACCGGACCTGCGGGATGCCATCGCCCACTGCGAGCGCGTCGGCGACTACGTAACCCGAGAGCTGTTCCAGAAGATTCTCGATAGCGAAGAAGAGCATGTGGACTGGCTGGAAACGCAACTGCAGCTCATGGACTCGGTCGGGCTGGAAAACTACCTGCAGAAGCAGATGGGTTAATCCGCCAACGCCTCCGGTGTGTTGACGTTCAGAAAGGTTTCGTGGATGTCTTTGCAGCACACCGCCTGGTGCGCACCCGTGGGCAGCGAATGTATCCATCGGTGCACCGAGTAACCGTCGCTGTCCAGGTACGCCCGAAGCGCCGGTTCCATGGAGCGGTGTACCAGCATGTGCAGCCACTGATGCCGTTCGCCGTCGTGGGCGGTGCTCACCAGTGCTGGCGGCGTTGCCGCTCGGAGTCGCGCCAGGAGGTCGGACGCCAGCAACGGGGCATCCCCCGGGCATACCCAGATCCACGGCGATTCGCAGGATTCCATCGCGCGCAGTACGCCGGTGAGCGGGCCATGTGATGCGCGTGGCGCATCCGTGAGCACCTGCGCATACCGTGCATATCGGTCGATGTTGCGGTTCGCATTGATTACTACCTGACCCGCCTGTTTGCTTGCGCTCGCAACGACGCGCGCGACCATTGGTGCGCCGCGCCATTCGAGCAGGGGCTTGTCGGCGCCACCCATGCGCCGTCCGGCGCCACCGCAGAGCACCACGGCGGTCACGTCGTCGCGCTGCGCATCATCTGGTATCTGGTCGTCTTGCAAACCGCTACCCGCGAGGGTTTGATGGGGCCAACGAATGTAGGGAGACATCCATGCCGCGTCCAGCGCTCGCCCTGTGTATGGCACTGATCACCGCCGGTTTGATAGCCGGTTGCACGAACCCCGCCACGCCGCCGCAACAAGCTGCTTTGCAGGCGGTAGAGCCCGTGGCCGCCGAGCCTGCACCGCCGTACGATGTGCGAGCTGCGTTGGCAGCGGCGGATCGCAGCCCCGCAGATCTCGCCCGCGATGTTGGGCGCAAGCCGGCAGAGGTGCTCGAGTTCGTCGGCGTAGGCCCCGGCATGACCGTGCTCGACCTGATTGCTGCCGGCGGTTGGTACACCGAAGTGCTCGCTGCAGCGGTGGGCGCAGAGGGTAGGGTGTACGCACAAAATCCGGCGGTGGTGCTGCAGTTCAACGATGGCGCTAATGACAAGGCCCTGACCGCGCGTCTGGCGGATGACAGGCTGCCGAACGTGACCCGGCTGGATGTGGAAATCAACGTGCTCGGCCTTGCCCCGGAAAGCGTCGATGTGGTGCTTACCGCGCTCAATTTCCACGACGTCTACAATCGCGACCCGGCGCAGGCTGCTGGCGTGGCGCAGGTGGTGCGCGCCGTGCTGAAACCGGGCGGGGTGTTCGCCGTCATCGATCACGACGGCAACGCTGATGCTGACAACACGAAACTGCATCGCATGCCCAAGGCAGATGCTGTAGCGGTTCTGGAGGCGGCGGGCTTCGTCGTCGAGGCAAGCGACGTGCTGGCCAATGCCGAAGACGATCGATCGCAGTTCGTCTTCGCCGAGGGGTTGCGTGGGAAGACCGACCGGTTCCTGCTCAAGGCGGTGAAACCGGCCGGATGAGATCACTTTCGTCCGCTGCTACCAGTGGATGTCCAGACGGAGAAAACTGCTGCGGCCGTTGCCGGGTATGCGCTCGCCGACGGCCAACGCCGCGTTGCCGGCCACGCGGTTAACACCTGCCAGGTGATCCCGGTAGCGACGGTCAGCGAGGTTGTCCACGCCCAGGTTCAACCGGATGTTTTGCGAAAGCTGCCATCGCGCCGCCAGATTGAGGATCGCGTAACCGGGTGTTTCGCTTTCGCCGTTGATGCTTGCCACGCGGTCCTGCCGCGCGTATCCCATCACTTCGCCGCTCACTGACCAGCGGGATCGTTCGTAGGTGACGGCGATCAGGC
>JAUILW010000288.1 GCA_030432795.1 Gammaproteobacteria bacterium | reverse complement strand
CAAATGCGGTCAGCTCATCGCGTGGTACGACATGGTTGACCATGCCGATGGCCTTGGCTTCCTCGGCGGTGAATACCTCGCCGGTGAAGAGCATCTCCTTGGCTTTGCGCACGCCCATCTCCCAGGGGTGGGCGCAGTACTCCACAGCGTTGACGCCGAACGCGACCACCGGGTCCGTAAACTTGGCGTCATCGGCGGCGATGATGATGTCCATAGGCCACATGAGCATGAGGCCGCCGGCGATCACCCAGCCCTGTACTTCGGCGATGGTGGGCTTGGGAATGTTGCGCCAACGCCAGCAGTAGCCGAGGAAGAACTCTTCTTCCATGCCCCAGTGGCTCTCCTGGCCTTTGTCCTTGAAGTTGAACGTCCAGGTCCCCACCGGTTCGAACGTCTTGAAATCCAGGCCGCCGGGACCTGCGTGGCCGCTTGAGAAATCGCGGCCTTCGCCGGCGAGTATGATCACCTTCACGTCGTTATCGTGGGCGGCTTTGTCGAAGGCTGTATTCAGCTCGCTCAAGAGTTCCATCGTCTGCGCGTTGCGCTTCTCCGGGCGCGCCAGCGTGATACGCGCCACGCCGTTGGTTGGCCTTTCATACTTTACGGTCTTGAACTCGCTCACTCTCAGCCCCCGGATACGTCTTTCAGATCGATCAGCTCGTTTTTCACGAGCTTTGTACTTTTACGCTCGTACTTGCGCGCGGGCGTGTTGATGATCGGCGCCAGTTCCGGCGCGCGGAGCGCTGTACGCTCACGCTCTCTGCGCACTTCGCCGTACACGGTGTTGCGCTGCCGCGGTGTGCGGTTGGCACTCTTGATCATCTGCACCATGCGCACGGGCGAGGTCTCCTGGCCGTGCTCGGTGCCTGCGGCGCGGGATATGCTCTCGTTCATCAGCGTGCCGCCGAGGTCGTTGCAGCCGGCATTGAGGCAAGCCATCACCCCTTCGTGCCCCATCTTCACCCAGCTCGCCTGGATGTTGCTGATGTGCGGGTGCAGAGTCAGCCGAGCGACGGAGTGCATGAGCAGTGCCTCGCGGAAGGTTGGACCCTTACGCGCCCTTCCCTTGAGATACATGGGTGCTTCCATGTGCACGAACGGCAGCGGCACGAACTCGGTAAAACCGCCGGTTTCGCGCTGCAGATCGCGCACGCGCATCAGGTGCCGCGCCCAGTGCACGGGTTTCTCCACGTGCCCGTACATGATCGTTGCGGTGGTGCGGAAGCCGACGCCGTGCGCGCGCCGCATGACGTCTAGCCACTGGTCGGTATTGATCTTGTCGGGGCAGATGATGGCCCGTACCTCGTCGTCGAGAATCTCCGCGGCAGTACCGGGCAAGGTGCCGAGGCCAGCCTCTTTGAGCATCTCGAGATAGGTGGTGACGTCGAGGTCGAGCGTTGCGGCACCCTGCCACACTTCCAGCGGCGAGAAAGCGTGCACGTGCATGTCAGGCACTGCCCCCTTCACCGTTTTCAGGATGTCGACGTAAGTCTCACCCGTGTACTCCGGATGGATGCCGCCCTGCATGCACACTTCGGTGGCGCCGCGGTCCCATGCTTCCTGCACGCGGCGAGCGATCTCGTCGTGCGACAGATCGTACGGTCGGCCGCGCAGGTTCTCGCTCAGCTTGCCCTTGGAGAAGGCGCAGAACTGGCATTTGAAGTAGCAGATGTTGGTGTAGTTGATGTTGCGGTTTACCGCATAGGTTACCGTGCCGCCGTTCATCTTCTGGCGCAGCGCATCAGCGGCCTGCACCACAGCGGAAAAGTCGTCGCCACGGGCGGCGAACAGGCGAACCACTTCCGCCTCGTCCAGCAGTTCCTCGTTGGCGGCTTTGTCGAGGATCAGGGAGACATCAGCGCTCACGCGGCGCGGCGTGTTGATCACCGCTTCGAGCAGATCTTTTGGTGGCGGCGCCGGGTCACCGGGGCACCAGTTGTCGGTACGAGGAAAACCTTCGGCGTCGATACGGCTGACGACGTTGTCGTGCAGATCGGCGTGCACCCAGCGGTCGAGATCGCTGGCGTAGGCCGGGTATATAGTCAGCCGTTCGGTGAGGTACTTGCCGGCCACAGCGGTTTCGCGCGCCAACTCATCGAGATGCGGCCACGGTGCTTCCGGATTGACGAAGTCCGGAGTGAGCGGCGATACGCCACCCCAGTCGTTGATGCCGGCGTGCACGATCTGCTCGAGCACCCCGGGGCTGAGGTTCGGCGGCGCCTGAATGCTCATGTGCGGGCCGAAGATAAGACGGGCGACGGCGATGGTCCACAGCAGCTCGTTGAGGTCAGGCTCCGGCGCCTGCGCCATCTTGGTTTCCGGCTTGGCGCGGAAATTCTGCACGATCACTTCCTGTATGTGACCGTGTGCTTCGTGTGCATCGCGTATGGCGAGCAGCGAATCGATGCGCTCCAGGCGTGTTTCACCGATGCCGATGAGAATGCCTGAGGTGAACGGCACTTGCGCGACACCGGCCTGGTGCAGCGTCTCCAGGCGCACCGCCGGCACTTTGTCTGGTGAGCCGTAGTGCGGCATGCCTTTCTCGGTGAGCCGGTCGGACGCTGACTCCAGCATGATGCCCATGGAAGGCGATACGGCCTTCAGATCCGCCAGCTCCTGGGCGGTGAGGTTGCCGGGGTTCAGGTGCGGCAGCAGGCCGGTTTCGTTGAGCACCGCTTCTGCAGCGGCGCGCAGATAGGCAGTGGTGCTCTCATAGCCCATCTCCGCCAGTGCATCGCGCGCTGCCTTGTAGCGTAGCTCCGGCTTCTCGCCCAGGGTGAACAGCGCCTCTTTGCAGCCGAGCTGCGCACCCTGCCGTGCCACCTCGAGCACTTCCTCGATGGTCATGTACGGCGCTTTCAGCTTGCGCGGCACCTGTGCGAAGGTGCAGTAGTGGCACACATCCCGACACAGGTGCGTGAGCGGAATGAAGACCTTCTTCGAATAGGTAATGACGTTGGCGAAGCCGCGGTCGCGCAGTACCGCGGCCACATCCGCAAGCGCACGGGTGTCGTCCACATCGGCGAGGCTTCTCGCCTCGTCGGCGCTCACATGGTGCCCGTCGAGAATTCTTGCCAGCAGCCCACTAGACATCGTGGCGGTCCCTCTTGGAGGTGTTGAGTTTGGAAAACTGCCCATTATCAAGAGCTTGCAGCCGTTCGGCTATACCTGATCGGTCTAAGTATGTGCTGGTTTGCGTGTGCGGAGCGAGCTGCAGCAGCGCCTTGAGGTCCTGCGGCGAGTCGATGTCGAGGGCAAAGCTCGGCAGTGGCGCGATCTTTGGTGTGATGCCCGCGTCCTGGGCAGCGTCGAGGTGCGGCTTGAAGCTCTTGCCATCGAATACCAGCGGAATGGCGTCCACCGGGCTCAGAATGAGGCCATTGGTGCCGAGGTTCTCCGCGTCGGGCACGATGGTCACGGCTTCGTGCGCCCGAATGGCCCGGTCTACGTCTTCCTCGGTGATCAACGGCACATCCGCAGGCACGATGAAAGCGCCGTACCCGCCCAGCTGCTCGCGCAGATAGTCCGCAGCCTGGGTGAGCGCCTCGGGCAGGTCCGCATCCGGGCTCTCTGCGAACCGTTCCGTGCCGAAGGCCTGCGACAACGCATCCGCTTCGGGCGTGCGCGAGACAATCAGCGTGCCGGAGAGCTCCGTGGAGCGCGCCAGGCTCGTCAGCACATCCCGCGCCATGGCGAGCATCAGCGCGCGTCGTTCCTCGGCGGACAGCACGCTCGCCAGACGCTGCTTGGCGCGGTCCAGGCTCTTGAGCGGTACGATCGCCCAGATTCTGCGGTCGGGATTGGACATCAGGACAAGGCGTCGACGGTTACGCGCGCCAGATCGATACGGTCCTGCAAACTTACCATGACGGTAGGGGCCACGACAGTCGGCACGGACAGGGTGCCGTGCAGACCAGCATCCGCCTCATCGATGACGAACAGGTCCAGCCAGTCTTCATAGTGCTTCGCCACCTGGGCTGCGGTGGCGGGCACGTTCAGCTCGGCCATCATTTTCGCCGTCGGCCCCTTGATGGCCAGACCCGCGACGATGGGCGATACGGCGATGGTAGGCAGGCGCTTGAGGTGTTCGCGCATGCCCGGCAGGGCCAGTATCGGGTCCACGGATACGAACGGGTTCGAGGGGCAGACGATGACGCCGTCGCAGCCGCCGAGCCACGCTTCGATGTCCGGGTGTAGCGTTGCAGCATCAGCGCCTGCAAAATCGAAGCCGGTGACGGCGGGCTCACAGCGATCGCGCACGAAGTAGTGCTGAAAGGCGAGGGGGCCTTGCCCCGTGTGCACCGTGGTGCGCACCGCGTCGTTGGACATGGGCAGGTAGCGGTGACGGATGCCGAACCGCTGGGCAATCTCCTCGGTGACCTGTCCGAGCGATGCACCCGCAGCCAGCCTTTGGCTGCGGTACACGTGCAGCGCCAGGTCCTTGTCGCCCAGGCGAAACCACGATTCGCCGCCGAGCGCTTCCAATGCCTCCAGAAACTGCCAGGTTTCTCCTGCACGTCCCCAGCCGAGCTTGGTGTTGCTCTCGCCAGCGAGTGTGTAGGTGAGCGTGTCCAGGTCAGGACAGATGGTGAAGCCCAGGTGCTCGAAATCATCACCCGTGTTCACGGCGATGAGCATCTCTGCGGGCTCGAGCACATGACTGAGCCCGAGCGCGAGCTTGGCACCGCCGACGCCGCCGGTGAGCACCAGGTAGCGGGCCATCAGCGGAACAGGTCCTCATCCAGTGGCCGCGGGATGTCGGCGGCACGGCCGGGATGCTCGTCCGGTGGGAAGCCGCGGATGATGGCGGCGGGGATTCGCTCCGTGGTCTCGCCCATTACCAGCGTGGCGGCTGCGGCCATCTGGTCGGCGCGGTTGATCAGCGTCACCTTGAGCTCGCGGCCGTAGATGTCGTGGCCGCCGCGGTGGTCTTCGAGCACCTGCACGCCGGCAGC
>JAUILW010000287.1 GCA_030432795.1 Gammaproteobacteria bacterium | reverse complement strand
CCCTTCTCCCCGAAGTTGATCGGCCAAGGCTACCGTATCTACAGACGCAGAGTCAGGCGTCGCGCCAGATCCGTCCACGCCGCTGCACCGCCTCGAGAAGCGACCAGTCACCCTGCGGCACGTCGAACCCTTCCGGAAACGGCGGCCGCGCCTCCATGCCCAGTGCACGCATGACGCGATCGTCCCGGTAGTAGCACTGCATCACCACCACCACCAGCGGCAGCATCTCCACCGCTCCCTGCAGGCGGGGAACCGCAGCCTCCAACGGCAGGCCGAGCCCGCCGGCAAACTCCAGCGCCGCGCGCACCCGGGCCTCGTCGGCGCACGCCGTACGCAGGATATCCGCCAGGATCTGGGCATCGTCCGCGCCGGGCACGCCGTGGGCCTCAGACGCTGGCACCATCAGACCTGCAAGCCTGGCGATCTGCGTCTGCTCGTCGGCGGAGAAGGGATGATCGGTTGCGATGGTCGTGGTCATGGTGCGTCAAACAGGTTGGTGAGCCGTTTTTTCATCTGGTCGGTGACGTACAGCGCCAGCGTCTGAATGGTGCGCGTCGGGTTGACGCCTGCGCTGGTGACGAACAGGCTGCCGTCCACCACGAACAGGTTGCGCACGTCATGGGCGCGACCCCAGGCGTTGACCACAGACTTTTGCGGGTCGTTGCCCATGCGCGCCGTGCCCATCAGGTGCCAACCGCCCACGGACAGCGGCGACTCCACCATCAGATCCTGCGCACCTACCGCCCGCAGCACTTCGCTCGCCCGCTCCACTGCAAAGTCGAGCATCGCGCGGGAGTTGTCGCTGAGCGTGTAGGTCATCTTCGGCGCTGGAATGCCATGGGCATCCCGCAGCACCGGGTCCAGCGTCACGGTGTTGTGCGCCTCAGGCAGGTCTTCGCAGATAGCAACCATGCCGCAAATGCGGTTGAACAGCGCCCGATAGGCGTCGTGATGGCCTTCGCCCCAGGGTATGCGCCCGGAGAAGGCGCCGGTGAGCGCCGTCGCCACCGGCCCGCGGCCGCGGTTGAATTCGTAGGTAAAGCCGCGCACGAAGCCGCGGCTGACGTCGGTTTCGTAAAACTCCTGGCTCCACAGCGCATCGTGGGGACCGCGGTAGCCGTCGAGCGCTTCATCGAACACGCCGTAGATCGAAGCGTACGGGTGCAGCATGAGGTGGGTACCCACCAGACCACTGCTGTTGGCAAGGCCGTCCGGAAAACGTTCGGAGCGCGAATTCAGGAGGATGCGTGGCGTGCCAACTCCATTGCAGGCCATGATGACAATGTGCGCCGGCTGAAACTGCTCCTCACCCTGCTCGTCGTAGTAGGAAACGCCGCAGGCCATACCGGTGTCGTCATCAACGGCAATCTCCTTCACCCGGCACCAGGTGCGCAACTCAACCCCAGCGCGGATCGCCTCCGGCCAGTAGGTGATGTCGGTGCTGGCCTTGGCGCCCTGCGCGCAGCCATGCAGGCAGAAACCCAGGTTGATGCACTTGTCACGTCCGTTGTAGGGCGTGGTGGCGATAGCCGTGTCTGATGGCCACCAGTGCCAGCCCAAGGCATCAAAGCCCTGCGCCACTTTCTGGCCGCTGCGGCCGAGCGGCAACGGCGGCATGAGCGGTTGCTTGGCCGGATAGGCAGGGTCCCCCGCCAACCCGGACACGCCGGTGATGCGATCATTCTCGGCGTAGTAGGGCTCGAGCGTTGCGTAGTCGATGGGCCAGTCGTCCGCCACGCCATCCAGGCTCGCAACGCGAAAGTCGGAAGGATGAAAGCGGGGATAGTGGCCGGCATAGAGTATGGTGCCGCCGCCTACAGCGTTGAAGTTGGCGATCTTGATGGGACAGTCATCGTCGTTCACCGGGTAATCCGACTTCAGCTGCCGTCGGTTGGGGTTAATGGCGAAGTCACTCTGGCTGCGTGCTTCCCAGTCGCGGCCGGTGCTTGGATACTCGGCCGGGTTCATCCAGCCGCCCTGCTCCAGGCAGACGATGCGCATGCGCGTCTCGGTGAGGTTCCACGCCGCCGCTGCACCTGAAGCCCCCGCGCCGATGATGACCACGTCTGCTGGTGAGTAATCGATGCTCCCGCTCAACCGCCGCTCCCGTTCACGCCTCAATCATCTGGGCGTACAGCTTAGCGCGAAAAGCACCTGTGCTACGATCGAAGCGCCATGCAGACCTACACCGCACAGCGCGCAGACGGCGGCACCGACGTTTACACCGACGGCAAGCGGTGGTGGTGGTTTCTGTCGCTGCTCAACCCACTTCTACCGCTGGTGGGCGTACTCGGCTATCTCGCCACCAACGCCGCCGGCTGGCTCACCGTGCCGCTGATCCTCATGTTTGTGGTGGCGCCACTGCTCGACTGGCTGATTGGCGAGGACGAAAACAATCCACCGGAAACCGTGGTGCCCGCACTCGAGGATGATGGCTACTACCGCCTGCTTACGTGCGCGACGGTGCCGCTGCACTACATCGCCTTTTTCACCGTCGCCGTTTTCGTGGGCACGCACAGCCTGCCCTGGTGGGGCTTTCTTGCGATAACCATTGCCATCGGCATCGCCGACGGCTTCGCCATCAACACCGGCCACGAGCTTGGCCACAAGAAAACCGACCTCGAGAAGTGGCTGGCCAAGATCGTGCTGGCGGTGCCCGCTTACGGACACTTCTGGATCGAGCACAACCGCGGCCACCACCGCGACGTGGCGACTCCGGAAGATCCGGCGAGTGCCCGCATGGGAGAGAGCATCTACCGCTTCGCGCTGCGGGAAATTCCGGGAGCGGCGCGGCGCGCCTGGCGGATCGAACGCGAGCGCCTGGCCCGTAAAGGTCTGCCAGTAATCAGCCTGCACAACGAGGTGTTGCAAAGCTACGTGATCACACTTGTCATGCAGGCTGGCCTGATCGTCGCCTTCGGCTGGATCATGGTGCCCTTCCTCGTTCTCCACAACATCTTCGCCTGGTGGGTGCTGACCAGCGCCAACTACATCGAGCACTACGGGCTGTTGCGATCGAAAGACGAAAACGGCCGCTACGAACGCTGCCAGCCACACCACAGCTGGAACGCCAACCACATTTACTCCAACCTGCTGCTGTTCCACCTGCAACGACACTCGGACCATCACGCCAACCCCACACGGCGCTACCAGAGCCTGCGCCATTTCCCTGACCTGCCGAGCCTCGGCAGCGGTTACTACGGCACCTACCTGCTCGCCTATGTGCCGCCGCTATGGTTCCGCGTGATGGATGCGAAGCTGCTGGCATTGCCGCACGTTGCGGGAGATCTAAGTCGCGTGAACGTCGCACCGGAAAAACGCGCGGCGATCGAGGCCCGATACGGCCGTGGCTGAGCCCACCATCTTTCGCTGCCCCGGATGCGGCTATGTCTACGACGAGGCGCAGGGTGACGACCATGAGGGTTACCCACCCGGTAAGCGGTTCGCCGAGTTGCCGGATGACTTCGTCTGCCCCGACTGCGCGGTGCGCTACAAGGAAGATTTCGAGGCTGTTGCATGACGATCGATTCGGTCGAATCGATCGTCACCCACAGCACATCCCTGTGCTGTGGGACCCCACGCCAAATCAATCACTTTCGTGATTGATTTGCGCTTCGCCATCCATGGCGAGAAATGGTTAGCCAGCACTTCGCGAGACTGATCGTCTCCCACGCACCCGGCAGTAGTGTTCTGCCATAATCCCCGGCCTTCGAGTTCAGCGAGAGGCACTTTGTCCCAATTCAGCACCGACACCGCGTTGCAACAGATCGCGGATGGACATTTCACCGGCCAGGTGAGCCCGGCCTGGAACATCGGCACGAACCCGAACGGCGGCTATCTGTTGAGTATCGTCATGAACGCCCTCGCCAGAACCCTGGCACACCCCGATCCGATCACGGTCACCACCCACTACCTGCGTCCCGGTGTGAGCGACGCACCTTGTGACATACATGTGGACGTGCTGCGCAGCGGCCGCTCGGTGAGCACCGCACGGGCTCGCCTTGTACAGGAAGGCAAGACCCGTCTGGAAGTGATGTGCACGTTCGCGGACCTCGGCGTGAGCGCCGGCGTCGACACGGAGTTCACCGTTCCGTGCCCGGAGCTGCCGCCCATTGACGTCTGCGTTCCCCGCACCGGCTCCACCCAGGGCGTGAACCTGCCCATCAGCGAACGGCTGGAAGTGTTGTTGCACCCGGACTTCGCAAGCCCCGGCGGCTCCGCTCGCGCGCGCATGACCGGCTACATTCGCATCGGCGACGGCACCGAGCCGGACAGCCGCATCCTGTGCATGTTCGCGGACGCCTTTCCGCCGTCGCCCTTCGGCGTGCTCGGCGTGGTGGGATGGGTACCGACCATCGAGCTCACCGTGCATGTGCGAAGGCGTCCGGCGCCTGGCTGGGTGTGGGGGCAGTTCGACTGCGAGGACCTTACCGGCGGCCGCATGATCGAAAGCGGCATGCTGTGGGACTCCACGGGAGCGCTGGTAGCCCAGAGCCGCCAGATCGGCCTCGTGCTCAACCAGTCGTGAGCGACGCTGCGGTCCGCGCCCAGGCGCACCTGCACCACGCGTACTTTCTCGGCCTGCAGCTGGCCGCAGCAACCCGCTGCGGGCCCCAGGTGATGGGAGAGTGGATGTACCGCCTGTTCCGCCGCCAGCATCTGGAAAAGTTTCTGTCGAGCTTCGACAAGCTCGGCCTGTCCGACCTGCCGCATGCGGTTGCCTGCGCGCAGTACCACGTGCTGTCCAACAACATCGGCGGCGTCGGCGTGGAGTATGCCGCCGAGTCGGATACCAAGGCCTGGGTGCGCTTCCGCTACCCGCGCTGGATGTACCACGGCCCTACCATCTGCGGCATACCGGTCGAGGTGAGCCGCGGCTTCCTGCGCGGCTGGTACGCTCATAACGGCGTGTCGCTCGGCAACCCGCGCCTCGGCTTCGTATGCGTGTCGGAAGACATGACCGGCGACT
>JAUILW010000286.1 GCA_030432795.1 Gammaproteobacteria bacterium | reverse complement strand
CAACCGCCGAACTTGCGCTTCCAACGGATATCGATTGGTTCATCGTACCGGAGATTGAGATCGCCGAATCCCACGCGGAACGTTGGCCGAGTGACGCCGAACCCGAGCTCGTCACGGCCGCGCCGCCAGCAATCTTCGGATGGGACCTGGAGCAGGCGATCGCGCCTCCCATCGTGGGCCAGGCAGCAGAGTCCGTCGGCAACCTCCCGGAAGTGGGTGCGCTCGCGACGCCGGTTGCAACCCTGGATGGGGTCACAGACGACGCCGAGTCGACGCACCAGGTCCCGGTGCAGCCGGTCGATGCCGCAGCGGAAGCAGAAGAAACAGCGCTCGCAGAGAACACACAGACCATCCCTGAACCCGAGATCATCACAGCGAATTCTGCAACGAACGCGCAACCACTGCCGACGCCGGAGGATCTTCCGATCGTCGTGGCCGAGCCGCTGGCATTCGACGGTTGGGAGCTGAATGAAGAGATCACGCTGCCAGAGACGGACCAGGTCGCGGAGCCTGCCGGCAACCCTTGGGACGAGATGGAGTTTTTCGGGCCTGTTGCTGCACTTGGCGATATCAGCGACACCACACAAGCGGAAATCGAGGACCTTGCGACGCCAGACCGCGTTGACGCAGACGAAGAGCCCATGCCTGCCGAAGCTGCGCCTGAAGCCGCACCCGAAGCTGACCCGTTGCTCAATGAAGAATTTCTGGTGGCCACCGAAGTGCTGGAAGACGCTGCCAACACGGAATATCTCGAAGACCTCGGTCTGCTCGCCGCCGCTGGTCGCCAGGACTACAACGAACTCACCGAGGAGATAGCCTCTCAGGGTGTCGATGCGCTGGACGCGCCGGAGTTGGAGGAAGCACATACCCCGCGTTTCAGCTACTCGCACCAGAGCGAGCAGGATGCGCCTGCTCTGACACTGCCCGAGATACTCGAGCTAGCCCTGGCAAACAACCCCGAAGTGGGCGCCGCGCTGGCCAGAGAAGAGCAGGCACGCTGGCAGTATCGCGAAGGTCAGGTGTACAAGTATCCAACCATCGACGTGATCGCCGAAGGGGGCCCTGAGTACAACCGGCCTGCGACGGAATCCTCGCACAATGAGGACATCACCCCTGGGCGCACCATTACCTTCCGTATCAACCAGCTGCTCTACGATGGCGGCGTATCGCTCAACGAGTCAGACCGCCGATTGCAGGTACGCCGTACCACGGAGCTTGAGACCCGCCTCATCGTCGAGGACATCGTCGTCAAGGCAGCCGAGTTCTACAGTCAGGTGCTACAGCACCAACGATCCGCCAAGGTCGCCGAAGAGTTTGTCGAGGAGATGCAGAGCATCGTCAAGAAGCTCGAAGTCATGTTCGAAAGTGGCGCCGCAAGCAAGCTCGAGCTGGACTTCGCAAAAGCGCGACTGGCCTCGGCCCGCGCGGAAACCGGCAACACCAAGGCGCAGTTGAACGACGCGCTATCGAACCTCGAATTCCTCACCGGACCATTGCCCGAGTTCACGGCCGTGCCCCCGAAGGACATCCACGGCCTGTCGGTACTCAATCTGCATGAATACATCGACATCGCGCGCAAGCAGAACGCAACGGTTTTACTCAATCGGTCAACCCAACGGGCCCTGCGCTACAAGATTCGCGCGCAACGTGCCCAGTTCAGCCCGATCCTGAGCCTGAACCTGAAGTCGGAAGCCCTGGCCGACGAAGGCGGCAACCTGGCAGGCCGCAACACGACGGAGGTGAAACTCAAAGCCGAGTATTTCCTCTTCGATGGCGGCGCACGTCGCGCTCGGTTGAATCGCACACGCGCACAACTCAAAGAGCTCGAGTACGAGGACGAGCGGCTTTACAACGAAGTGGATCGCGAGGTGAAGCAGGCCTACAACCAGATCACCACCAACCGCATGACGCTGGACGCCACGGAAGACGAGATCGCCTCCAACCGCGAGCTGCGCCGGTTGAACCGACAGAACCTGGAGATGGGTGATATCAGCATCATCGAACTGATCGAGGTGGAAGAGCGGCTGTTCAACTCCCAAGCCACCTGGTACCGCGTAAGCTCCGAGATGTTCAAGAACTACTACGAGCTGCAGGTCAGTGCCGGCGAGTTGGCAAGCCTCGTGAGCTCTGATCTCACCCAAACGCGCATTGAGGACGAACCGGTCGCAGCACCGCTTACCGATTAGGTTACGCGGCACATCCGATTGCGGCTGGGCCCAGCCTCAGATGTCTTTCTTCTCCACCAGCTCGCGGTAGTGGCGCATGTGCCGAAGGGCTGACACTTCGTCTCCGCGCAGCTCGCTGATGCGCGCCAGGTTGTAGTGCGCATCCGGAACGCTCGGGGCTCGCTCATAATATTCAGCCGCTTTTTCCAACTCGTCGAGCTCATCGTAGATGGTGCCCATGTTGTAGTTGGCGAGCTGATGATTGGGAACGGCTCTCAGTGCAAACTGGTAGTGACGGCGTGCATGACGCAGATTGCCTTTAAGCTGGTAGAGACGCCCCATGTTGACGTGGGCGTCGGCATTGCCGGGATCCATCTCCAGCGCCTTGCGGTAAGCATCGGGCGCTTTGTCCAGGTCGAGTTCTTCCAGATCCAGCCCGAGGTTGTACCACTCGTCGCTGCTCATGGTGTCGGTATCTTTCGCAACCGCAAGGTTGCTTCCCACGATGGTCGCAACATTCGCCGGGGTTTGCGGCACGTCTGCGGCAAAGGCGAATCGGCCCTGGCCGCTCTCTGCGTCCCACACCTGATTTGCCTCCCGCACGATCACCGCATCGCCGTCCGAGGCTATGCGCAACGCCGACAGGGCACGTACCTGACGCATCTGACCTTTCAGGCTGACCAGCACCCGATAGGCGCGGCGCGGCGTCACGTCGCTGTCGAGCAGCCCCTTGGCAGCGCGAAGCAGCACCACGTCCTGAAAGGAAAAGCGAAACTCTCCGCGCTCCCCACGGTCAGGCGTCAGGAGTTCCCTACGGACGTAGTGGCGCACCTGATGCGGCTTGAGACCGATGAGCTCCGAGACCTCTCTGGTGGAATATCCGCCCATGAACCGTGTGTTTTCCGCTCCAGTTAGAATCGCCAGACACCCCTCATGCCGCAGGCGAACAAGCAGCTAACCCGCCCGGCTGGCGGTAGCGTCTGCCGCTGAGGTGGCGTGCCCGACGATCTGCTGCTTCAAACCGGTAATGATACGAGATCTGGCCCTGGGTTCGTAGATTACCGAGCGGAAAAATTCATGCTGGCAGGCCCTGCCTGCGCCTCACCCCCAGGATCTCCGATCTCGGAGATCTGCAAGATTCCGCGGCGGGCGCGAATACCAGTATTGACATCTTTACTGCCTTCATAGATCACTCCGCCGCTGCGGCCGGATCAAGACCAGGCAAACAAGCTGGACAACGCAATCGCCGACGGAAAGAATGCAGATCGCTCCATGAATGGTGAGCGAGCAACCAGCACTACCAGGGCCAGCAACCAACGGATCGAGAGGGCATGTCCCAAGATGGCCGCTCTTTGCGGCGCCAACTGACCGTCACTTTCGGCATGCTCATTGGCGTCGGCATGGCGTTGTTTGCTCTACTGGCGCTGAACAGCGTATGGCAGAACAAAGTGCGTGCCATCGGCGAATCCGGCCGCTACGCCGCACAGTTCATCGCCGCCGTCGCTGGCGAGCACGTGGCATCGCGGGAGCTGGACGACCTCCAGCACCGTCTGCACGCCATCCAAAACGATGTACTGATCACCCGAACCTGCATCTACGGCGCGGACAGCAAACTGCTGGCAGAATTCGGAACGCAGCAGTGCCCGATATCGGAAGGCACTATGCTCGCGCGCCACTTCTATGCCAGCCATCCGGTGATGTGGCAGGACCGGAAGGTCGGCACCGTGAAAGTGCATATCTCCTACGAGGTAGCCCACGCCCAGATGCTGCGCGCCATGTATCCGGCGCTCGCCATCTTCGGCGGGCTACTGCTCGTGGCCTTACTGCTGGTCCGTTTGCTGGCTACGAGGGCCTCCTGGAGCGTGGTCGATCTGGCAGACCAACTCGAGCGCAGCGACTCCGAGCCACTGGACCTCAGCGCACATCGGGCAGCGCCGCTGGAGGTACGTAAGCTCTCGAGCGCGATGAATCGGCGGTTGGCTCACCTGATCGACGCCCGCAAAGCGGCTGAGCGTCTGGCTGCGCAACGAAAGGACCTGGAAGTGGCCGAACGGCGCGCACGGCAGCTCATCCGAAACATCATCGACCTGGTGCCCTACGTCATCTACGCCCAGCGCCCGGACGGCAGCCTCGTATTTGCCAATCAGGCTACCGCTGAGCTTTACGAAACCAGCGTGGAGAGACTCTTAGACCCATCCTTCACTCGTCAGCCTCGCGAGGACTGCCTGATCTTCGGGCGTGACTCGTCAGAGGACTTGGAAGCCGTGTTTGCCAACAGGCGCCTGCAGATTGCGCGGGTGCCGTTCGAAGGACGCCAGGCAACGCTGATCATCGCCATCGATGTGACGGAATCGCACCGCCTGCAGCAGCAATTACAGTTTTCCCAGCGGCTTGAAGTCGTAGGCACCCTCGCCGGCGGTATCGCCCACGATTTCAACAACCTGCTCACACCCATCCTTGGCTACGCTTCGCTGCTTGCGGAACAGCCGCTGGCGGAAGATGTGTTGCACAAGATACGCCAGATCGAGCTTGCCGCCGAGAAAGCACGCCGGGTTGTGCAACAGATGCTCGCCTTCAGCCGCCAGCAGCCAACTGAACACCGCCCTACCGACCTTCGCGCGGTCTTGGAAGGCGTGGCGTCGCTCATGCGGGCATCGGTGCCAGCCACGGTGCAGATCGCCGTGCAGGCGGAGCCGTTGCCCACGGTGCTGGCAGATCCCACGCAGATTGAGCAGGTGCTGGTAAACCTCTGTACAAACGCCGTGCAGGCCATTGGCAGATCAGACGGCAGCATCGAACTGCGCGCC
>JAUILW010000285.1 GCA_030432795.1 Gammaproteobacteria bacterium | reverse complement strand
CCCACCGCGCAGTTCTCAGCCACGTAGGCAAGCTCTTCACAGATGGTCTTCACCTCGAAGGCATCGTCGCCCTCCACCATGACACGCAGCACCGGCTCGGTTCCGGATGGGCGAACCAGGATGCGACCGCGACTGGCGAGCTGCTTCTCCTTGTCAGCGACAGCTGCGGCAAGCTCGGTGCTGACGGCCACGCCTTTAGGGTCTTCGACCGCTACATTGATCATCGTCTGAGGCGCTTTATGCATGCCGGCGCGCAGTTCCACGATGGATTTGCCCGTTTCGACAACCGCACGCAGTACCTGCAAAGCCGCAACCACGCCATCGCCTGTGGTGGTTCTGTCCAGGCACACGATATGTCCGGAGGACTCGCCGCCAAGCATCCAGCCGTTGGCCTTCATCATCTCAAGCACATAGCGGTCGCCGACTTTGGCCCGCTCGAACGGAATGGACATGCCTTCCAGCGCCCGCTCCAGCCCGAAGTTGGTCATCACCGTACCGACCACGCCACCCTGGAGCTCGCCGATCTGCTTGCGATGCGCAGCAATGATGTAGAGCAGCTCATCGCCATCCACCAGCTCACCGCTGGCATCTACCATCATGACCCGGTCGCCGTCGCCGTCGAAGGCGATGCCCACGTCTGCCCGATACTCCCGGACTTTGTCGACCAAGGCCTCGGGATGCGTCGAACCGCAGCCATCATTGATATTCATGCCGTTGGGCTCGGCACCGATGACGATGGTGTCGGCGCCCAGCTCTTCGAACACTCCTGGGGCGACGTGATAGGTCGCACCGTGCCCACAGTCGAGCACCACCCGCAAACCTTTGAGACGGAAGCCGCGATCAACCGTCGCCTTGCAGAATTCGATGTAGCGACCTGCAGCGTCAGGCAGGCGGGTAGCTCGACCCAACTGATCAGAGCTTACGCAGATCATCTTCGCTTCGAGTTGCTTCTCGATCTCCAGCTCCACCTCATCTGGCAACTTATTGCCCTGGCCATCGAAGAACTTGATGCCGTTGTCGTAGTAGGGGTTGTGCGAGGCCGAGATGACAATGCCTGCATCTGCACGCAGCGTACGAGTAAGGTAGGCGATGGCCGGTGTCGGCATCGGTCCGATCAGACCCACGTCTACCCCGGCGCTGGCGAGCCCGGACTCGAGCACTGATTCGAGCATGTAGCCGGAGATGCGTGTGTCCTTGCCGATGATAATCTGGCTGCGTCCGCGTTGAGCGAATACACGGCCCACCGCCCATCCGAGGCGCAGGCAGAACTCCGGCGTGATGGGGAACTGGCCAACGCGCCCGCGTATGCCATCGGTACCAAAATACTTTCTGCTCATTCTGCTGTCCTTGTCGCTCATGACCGGTATCCGGCCAGCGCCTGCCTCACGCGAAGCGCATCCTTTGTTTGCGCCACATCGTGCACCCGCACGATATCCGCTCCACACTCGACAGCCATCAACGCCATAGCGATGCTGCCCGCCAACCGCTGCTCAACGTCGCGGCCTGTAATTCTGCCAACCACCGTCTTCCTGGACGCGCCCAGTAGTATCGGCAGTTCGTGGACCCGCAGCGCCTCGAGGTTCGCCACCAGCGCCAGATTGTGCTCCTGCGCCTTGCCAAAGCCGATGCCAGGGTCCAGCACCAAGCTCTGGAGAGGGACCCCTGCTTCGAGCGCCGCCTGTACCCGCTCAGCCAGGAATGCACGCACTTCACCGACCGGGTCCTCGTAGTGCGGAGCATTCTGCATGGTGTCCGGTTGGCCCTGCATATGCATCACGCACAGCGCAGCGCCGCTTCGAGCCACCACATCGAACATGTGTGCATCGCCGCCAGCCGACACATCATTGACCATGTGACAGCCAGCCTTGAGGGCCGCTTCAGCCACGTCGGCTTTACGGGTATCCACACTCAACAGGGTATCCAAGGTTCTCAGCCGTTCCATGACGGGAATCACACGCTCGAGTTCGCGTTCCACCGAAACGGCTTGCGCACCAGGGCGCGTGGACTCGCCGCCAATATCCAGAATATCCGCCCCCGCGGCCAGCATCGCACACGCCGCTTCGAAGACACCGTCCACGTCTATCTGCGCGTGCCGCGCGAAACGGCCACCATCTGAGAAGGAATCCGGGGTGATGTTGAGCACGCCCATGATGGCGGGCGTGCTCAAATCAAGGGACCGATCCCGAGCCTTAAGACTCTTCGGCCGGGCCACCAATCGGGCGCTCACCGGAGTCACTTTCGCTCGATTTCGGCGCCGGCGGCGTATCGTCCGGCTGGCGCGGCTTGGCACCCGCCATGATGTCATCGATCTGATCGCTGCTCAGCGTTTCGAACTCGACCAGCGCCTCTGCCATGGCGTGTAGCTTGTCTTCGTTTTCCTTGAGAAGCTCCTCGGCCTGGTTGTAGCAACCGTCGATGATCTTGCGCACTTCCTCGTCAATCGCTTTGGCGGTGTCAGGAGAGTGCGGTTTTGGCCGAGCGCTGGCAGACATGCCGAGGAAGGGTTCGCCGTCGGTTTCGTCGTACATCAACGGCCCCATACGCTCCGACAGGCCCCATTTGGTGACCATGCTGCGCGCCAGACCCGTTGCCCGCTCGATGTCGTTGGACGCACCGGTGGTAACGTATTCCGGCCCGAGAATCATCTCCTCAGCGATCCGGCCACCAAACAGGCTGCAGATCTGGCTGCGAATGGCCTGCCGCGTGAGGCTGTACCGGTCTTCCTCGGGAAGAAACATCGTCACACCCAATGCCCTACCACGGGGGATGATGGTCACTTTGTACACCGGGTCATGATCGGGCATGAGCCGACCGACGATGGCGTGGCCCGCTTCGTGATAGGCGGTGTTGCGCTTTTCTTTCTCTGACATGACCATGGATTTGCGCTCGGCGCCCATCATGATCTTGTCTTTTGCCTTCTCGAACTCGTCCATCTCCACAAGGCGCTTGTTGGCGCGCGCGGCGAACAAAGCTGCTTCATTTACCAGGTTGGCAAGGTCTGCACCCGAGAAACCCGGTGTCCCGCGAGCGATGACGCTCGGGTCCACGTTATCGCCCAGCGGCACTTTGCGCATGTGCACCTTGAGGATCTGCTCCCGCCCGCGAATATCCGGCAGGCTCACGACCACCTGACGGTCGAAGCGACCGGGGCGCAGGAGCGCCGGGTCGAGCACGTCCGGGCGGTTGGTAGCGGCGATGACGATGATGCCGTCGTTCGGTTCGAAACCGTCCATTTCCACGAGCAGCTGGTTGAGCGTTTGCTCCCGTTCGTCGTGACCACCACCGAGGCCCGCGCCGCGGTGACGTCCCACAGCGTCGATCTCATCGATGAAGATGATGCAGGGAGACTGCTTCTTCGCCTGCTCGAACATGTCACGCACACGCGAAGCGCCGACACCCACGAACATCTCCACAAAGTCCGAGCCGGAGATCGAGAAGAAGGGCACTTTCGCTTCGCCGGCAATGGCCTTGGCGAGCAACGTCTTACCGGTTCCAGGCGAGCCAACCATGAGAATGCCCCGGGGAATACGCCCCCCCAGTCGCTGAAACTTGCCAGGGTCGCGCAGAAACTCGACCAGTTCCTGCACATCTTCCTTGGCCTCATCTACCCCGGCCACATCCGCAAACGTGGTCTTGATCTGGTCTTCGGAGAGCAGCCGCGCTTTGGACTTGCCAAAGGCCATGGGGCCACCACGGCCGCCGCCACCGCCCTGCATCTGCCGCATGAATAACATGAACACGGCGATGATGATGAGTATCGGGAGGCTGGCCAACAGCAGCTGCGCCCAGAAGCTCTGCTTCTCGGGCTCCTTCCAGCGAGCTTCCACACCGTTGTTGTAGAGCTCATCGAGCAGCTTCGGATCGGGAATATCCGGGCGAACGACCCTGAAACTGTTACCGTTGCGGTCCTGACCGATGATGATTCGATCGTTGCCTTCCGTAGCCGCCACCTGGCCGCCGCGCACCATCTGCAGAAACTCTGAATAGCTGATCTCAGGCCGTTCAGGCTCAGGGCTGAAGTTATTGAAGACGGTGAGCAGCACCGCCGCGAGAATCAGCCAGATCAGCAGGTTTTTTCCCATATCTGTCAAGGGTTTACCCTCATACCTCGTATTGTCCGACAGGCCGCCTGGCCGTTCGTGTTGCAAATGTTGAGCTTACACCAACCGCCAGCTCACCGCTTTCACACCGGTTTCACTATTCACCTATGCAGCTTAGCCCTTGAAACCGCGCGCAACTGCGAACACTTCCCGGGATTCAGGCCGTGATGCGCGCGGTTTGGCGAGAACCACCTTCTTGAACACCGTTCTGGCGAGAGCCATCCACTCGTCCACACCGGCACCCTGGAATATTTTGACCACGAGACTGCCCTCGGGTTGCAGATAACGGCGCGCGGCGTCCAGGGCCATATCGGCCAGATGCATGGCTCTCGCCTGATCTGCCGCCCGTATCCCTGAGATGTTGGGGGCCATATCCGACAATACAAGGTGCAGCGAGCTGTCCTGCACCAGCGCCGCCAGTGCGTCATCCACCTCAGCATCGCCGTAACAACCCTCGATGGTGTGCACGACTCCGCTCACGGTAATAGGCAATGGATCGATCGCTACCAGCAGCCCACCACTGATGCGCGACTCCACATAGCGGGTCCAGCCTCCCGGTGCTGCGCCAAGCTCCAGCACCCGCATGTTCCGCTGCAGAAGCTTGAAGCGCCGATCGAGGTCTTCGAGCTTGTAGTGCGCCCGGGACACATTGCTTTCGGCTTTGGCTCGGCGGGCGTAGGGGTCGCGTCGTTGCCTGTCGAGCCAACGTTTGGAAGATTTACTCATGCTCTGCATTACAATGCGCCAATGATCCAAACGCAAAATGTTCTCGACGCTGCCACCCGCCGCAAGCTGCGGCGCATCGCCCACCATCTACATCCGGTCGTCAGCATCGGTGAAAACGGCCTCACTGATGGTGTGGTCGCAGAAACCGAACGG
>JAUILW010000284.1 GCA_030432795.1 Gammaproteobacteria bacterium | reverse complement strand
GGCGCATCGGTAACGATGCAGACCGCTGGCGCGCCGGCCCACGACCCGGACTTCCAACGCTTTCGCGACCAGCTCAAACAGCTCATCAGCCTGGCTGAGCTGAGTGCACCGCCTGGCACGCAACGCGTAACGTAACCTTCAATCACTCACTGCAATGCGCCGCAGCAGATCGATCATGACCGCCGTTCCCTGCTCGACATTACGCACCGACACGCGTTCATCGTTGCCGTGGATGCCTCGCATCTCCTCTGGTGAGAAAATGAAAGGCGAAAAGCCGTAGCTGGTGATCCCCATATCGCGGAAGAAGTGGCTGTCGGTAAAGCCCGCGGAGACGGTGGGCACGGTTTGCGCCCCGTAGGCTTCTTCCGTGACCGCCGCCAGCGCTCTGAATACTTCGGTATCGGTGCGGCTGACAGCCGGGGTAAAGCCCATCAGGCGACTGATCTCAACGTTGTCGTCGTTGATGATGAGCCGCAACTCGTCGAGAAAAGCGTTGGGGTCCTGATCGGGCAGTAATCTGCAGTCGAGCTCCGCAAACACCTCCGCCGGTACGACGTTGATCTTGCTGCTGCCTTCGAGGCGCGTGATCGAGCAGGTGTTGCGCAGCAGCGCATGGGTAGCCGGCTCCTGCATCTGCAGCGCCAGCATGAACTCCCGGTCCTTCACGGCGTTCTCCACATCCGCCATGCGGGCCCGCTCCTCAGCGCTGCGAAACGGTGCGGTGCCTTCGAACATGGCTTTCACCGCCGGCACCACCCGCGGCGAGAACTGCGTTTGCGCGATTCGATGCGCCGCCCGAACCAGGCGCGTAACCGCAGTTTCCACCTGCGGTGAGGATCCGTGGCCCGGCCGGCCATAGGCCGTCATGCGCAACCACAAAGGTACCTTCTGCGTGACTTCCACGAGGTTCGCGGCCTGCTCACCGAACATCCGCCCAGCGCCACCCTCGTTGAGCACATAGCCCACGCCATCAAAGATGTCGCGATGTGCTTCGATCAGCCATCCGGCCCCGAACATACCGCCCGCTTCTTCGTCGGCCGTGGCGATGAACCACACATCCCGGTTGAGCTTCGCACCGGAGGCCTTCAGCGCGATGAAGGCCTGCAGATGCGTCATGCCGAGCCCTTTGGTGTCGATGGCACCTCGACCGTATACGAAGCCATCCTTCACTTCCCCTGAGAGCGGGTCGAAGCTCCAGAACTTCTCGTTCGCCGGCACCACATCGATGTGGTGCAACAACACGAGTCCTGGCTTGCCACCGCCAGGCAGCTTCGCCCAGAGGTTGCCGCGGCCAGGCGCGGACTCGCCGGTCTGGTAGGCAATGCCCGCCTCGTCGAGCAAACCGGCCAGAAAGTCGACGCCGCGCGACTCGTTGCCAGGTGGGTTGATGGTGTCAATCTTCAGGTACTCGGACAACCGCTCCACCGCCTGCCGGCCGTAGTCGTCCGCCTGCGCCGCCCAGGTGAACAGCATGCCCAGAGCGAGCATCATCGCGCGCATGGCTTTTCCTCTTTATTTTTCCATGAGTTTTCCTCATCTTCTGCCGCTAAACAAATCCGGGGGAACGATCCATGCGCATATCGATGCTGCTGAGCTACGCGGCCGGCTTCAAAGACGCGGTGAAAGAAGTGCAATTGCTGGAAAAGGCCGGCCTCGACGTGGTGTGGGTGCCAGAGGCCTACTCGTTCGATGCGCCCAGCGCGATGGGCTACCTGGCGGCCAAGACCGAGCGGGTGACCATCGCCTCCGGCATTCTGCCGATCTATACGCGAACGCCGAGCCTGCTCGCCATGACCGCTGCCGGTATCGACTCGCTGTCCGACGGACGCTGCATGCTCGGCCTCGGCGCTTCCGGTCCGCAAGTGATCGAAGGCTTTCACGGTATTCCCTACACGGCACCCGTAGCGCGTATCCGCGAGATCATCGATATCTGCCGCACGGTGTGGCGCAGAGACCGGGTTCAGCACCTGGGGCGCCACTACCAGATTCCGCTGCCGCAGAACCAGGGCACCGGCCTCGGCAAGCCGTTGAAGCTGATCAATCACCCGGTGCGGGAGGACATTCCCATAGCCATTGCCTCGCTTGGCGAGCGCAGCGTGGAGATGACCGCGGAGCTGGCGGATGCCTGGCTGCCGGCGTTCTACACAGCCGAGGCCGCCAACGCGGTGTGGGGGGAGGCGCTGGCCGCCGGCTATGAGAAACGCGACCCCAATCGCGCGCCACTGGAGATCTTTGCCGGTGGGGCCGTCGCCATAGGCAAGGGCCTGGAGGAACTGCGCAACCTGAGCCGCCCGCAAACGGCGCTGTACGTCGGTGGCATGGGTGCGCGGTCGAAGAACTTCTACAACGACATCTTTACGAAGTCCGGTTATGGGAAAGAAGCCAAAACGATTCAGGACCTGTATCTGTCAGGTGACAAGAAAGCCGCCGAGGCCGCTATCCCGGATGAGTATCTGGCCAAGAACTCGCTCATCGGCGACGAGGGCTTCGTGCGCGAACGGCTACATGCGCTGCGCGACTCCGGCGTATCCGCATTGAATGTGGGTTTCCTCGGGCAAACCACTGAGGAACGCGTGGCGCACTGCGAGAAACTGCGCAACCTCGTCGACGCCATGTAACCCAGGCCAGCCGGTGGATGGGCTACTCGATCACCACGAGGTGATTGGGCAGCTCGTCTGCCGCCCGCTCAGCAGGTGCCACCGCGCGGCCGATGGCGGCAACTTCCTCGACCGCCGCGAGAAATCCGCCCTCCACATCACCAGCGCGTACGCGTCCCGTGAACGCATCGACAATGCTCTGCCAGCGCTGCTGGTCTACCAGCGCATCGATGCCGGCGTCGGCGATGATCTCCACGTAGTGCTCGGCTTCTGACACGAAGAACAGCACGCCGAAGCCATCAGCCGTGCGATGCACACCCTGCTCGAGAAACTGCCGGTGCGCCATATTCGACGCACGCCGCTGCAACACGCTGCGCGGCACCAGCCGATACATGAGAAACGGCAGGCGGAAGAGCGCCGTGAGTACGCTGAAGGCAAGAAGCTGCAGGATGACAAAGTCACGAACGCCAAGCCACATCGGTGTGATGAGAAGCACCGCCGGCAGCATCAGCGCCAGCAACGCGGCCCACAAGGTGGGGATGAAGTAGTAGCCGTCAGACTGCCGGGCCAACACCGCGACGAACTCAACACGGGTGTGTGATTCCGCCTCACGTATGGCATCAGCAACGCGCGCCGTCATGGTTTGATCGAGCATCACCATCCCCCGGACGCCCCGCCACCGCCGAAGCCACCGCCACCGCCTCCGAAGCCCCCGCCGCCACCGAAGCCGCCGCCACCGCCTCCCCAGCTGCCGCCGTAGTAACGTCCGCCACGGCTGCGCCGTCCGCCCACGTTCGGGAAGAACATGGGCCTGACGATCTGCAGCACGATGATTAGAACGATCAACCAGAACAACCAGTTGGCATCATCATCCTCAGCACCGGCGGGCTCAGCGACATACTCACCGCGGATTGCTGCGAGAATCATCGCCACACCTGCAGACACACCACCATCAAAATCACCGGCGCGGAAGCGGGGCTGCACATGGCTGCGGATGATGTTGGCGGCGGTAGCGTCCGGTAGCGCCCCCTCCAGTCCGTATCCCACCTCGATGCGGATCTTGCGCTCCGCCAATGCGATCAGAAACAGCACGCCGTTGTCGTTTTCCGCCTGGCCAAGCTGCCAGGCGCGCGCCAGGTTCAAGGCTCGCTCTTCCACGGCATAGCCGTCGAGGTCATCGAGAGTGAGCACCACCAGTTGGTTGCCGGTGGCCTGTTCGTGCGCCTCCAGTTCCGCCGTAAGCCGGGCTACCGTGGCAGGGGACAGAACGCCGGCAAGGTCCATCACCCTGCCGGTCAGCGGCAGCTCAGCTCGCGCAGCTCCTGCGCAAAGCGCGAGAACAATGAGGAACGATACGCGCCTCAAAATTGAACGGAGGGCGCCTGCTCCGCGTTTTCGGCGGTCGCCTCGAACGTCTCACGCAGCTCCAGGTCGCTGTACAGGATGCTGTGCCAGATGCGCCCGGGAAACGTGCGTATCTCGCTGTTGTAGGCCTGCACCGCGGCAATGAAATCTCGCCGGGCCACACTGATGCGGTTTTCCGTACCTTCGAGCTGTGCCTGCAGGGTGAGAAAGTTCTCGTTGGACTTCAGATCGGGATAACGCTCCACAACCACCATCAGCCGGCTCAGGGCGCCGGAGAGCTGCGACTGCGCCGCCTCGAAGGCCTGCAGGCGCTCCGGATCGTTGACGAGATCCGCATCCACCTGCATCTGGTTGACCTTGGCCCGTGCTTCGGTGACCTGAGTGAGCACCTCTCGTTCCTGCTCGGCAAAACCTTTGACCGTCTCCACCAGGTTGGGGATGAGATCCGCACGACGCTGGTACTGATTCTCCACCTGCGCCCAGCCGGCTTTTACCTGCTCGTCGAGCTCGGGGATGGTGTTGATGCCGCAGCCTGCGAGCAGCATAGCTACGCTCAGAATGATCACACGCATGGCGATACCTCAGTGGTCTGATTGCTCGATCATAGGGTACTTCGGCAGCGGATGTCGCTGAAGCGGATGGTCTGATCCTGGCTGAGTTTCTTCACCAGAAACGCACGCCCTTCGAGTACCACGTGCACCGACTGCAGGACCGGCACGTTCAAACCGTCATCCCAACCGAACTGCATTTCCTGCGCAAACTGGGTGATGCGCACTCCGGTCTGCGGCGACACCGGCTCCCGATTGGTCATACGCACACGCTGCACGCGACCATCGGAAGAAGTCCACAGACGGGCATCCATGGAGGACAGGAAGTCCTCCTCTTTTACATCCTCCCCGCGCATGGTGAAGCTGTACACGCGACCGTCATCGTCGGCTGCTTCCAGGGCAAGCGTGCCCGGGGTTACCACCTCCGACAGATTCATTGACGCCGGATGCTTGCGTTCCTGCCGAGCGGACGCACCGTCGGCGTAGTCTTCCAACTC
>JAUILW010000283.1 GCA_030432795.1 Gammaproteobacteria bacterium | reverse complement strand
CGCACGGTCGATATCCTCGGCACGAGCCAGATCGGCCTCCAGCCACTGCACCGCCGGATGCGCGGACGATACGGGCCGGCGGTGCGTCGCGAAAACGTGACAGGCGCCGTCGCGACCGGAGAGCCGTTCGAGCAGCGCCCCGCCAATGCCGCCCCCGGCGCCAACAATCAGTACGTTCATCGGGTGTGTACCTCCAGGAAGGATTCAGCGGCTTGCAGAATGACGCGCCGCCGCTCGGGTTTCAGCCGGCCGAGACCACGCACCATCAGTGACGTTCGCGGATTTCGTTCCAGAACACCGCGATGGCGCTCGACGAACCGCCAATAGAGGCCGTCGACAACATCGCACCAGGGGCCGCGTTTGAAACCGCCCATCTTGCACATGTAGTTGGATGCAGCGACGTACGGTTTGCTCGCAAACGTGCCGCCATCGGACGTGAGGCCCATGCCGAACACGTTCGGCACCATCACCCAGTCGTAAGCATCGACGTAGCGGCTCATGAAAAAGTCGTACACCTCTGTCGGCTGGATCTCACAGAGGTTCTGTAGGTTGGCAATCACCATGAGACGCTCGATGTGATGGTTCCAGCCGTAGCGCTCGAGTTTGTGCATGGCCTGGTCGAGCGGCGGGATGCCCGTTTCGCCCGCAAACCAGGACGGCGTCATCCTGCGTTGCGCGCCCCAGCAGTTCTTGTGGCGCATGTCCGGGTAGCGCAGGTAGATGCCGCGGACAAACTCCCGCCAGCCGACAAGCTGGCGCACGAACCCTTCCAGGTCATTGAGCGGGACACCGCGCTCACCCGCCGTCCGGAGCACGGTTGCGAGCACCTCGTCCGGGGTGAGCAGCCCAACGTTCAATAGCGGCGCCAGGGCGCTGTGAAAAAGCGCCGGCGTTCTCTGGCTGAGCGCATCCTCGTAGGTGCCAAAGCCGATCAGGCGCTCTTCCACAAATCGTTGCAGCCAGGCCACCGCGCCATCGCGGTCGGTCGGTAGCCAGAGGGCAGTCGCTCGACCCGGGTGCTGAGGAAAACGGCTTTCGATCTCGCGGAGCGTGCGCGACGTCAGCTGGGAGTGCTGCACGCAGGGCAGCTCCGGGATGTTCTGACCGCGCGGCACGGCCTTGCGATTGTCCTTGTCGAAACTCCAGCGGTCGCCAACTGGGCCCTTACCGTCCATTAACACGTTGAGCCGCTGCCTTTGTTCGGCGTAAAAACGCGCCATTCGCGGCCGCCCACCGGCCAGCAGGCGATCCAACTCATCTGTTGGCGTCAGGAACGCCGGGTCCGACAGCCAGCGCACCGGACGACCGCACGCCTCGAGCGCGGCTTCGAGCCCGCGCAACTGGCCTCGACTGGGCGGCGGAAAGGCCTGCACCAGGCAAGTATCCAGCGCACGCGCGGCTTCGCCCAGATGGGCGTCGAGCGGAAGCTCGGCTTCTCCAGCTTCAGGCAGCGCGTGATAGATCACCTGGTAACCACGCGCCCGCAGATGCTCCGCCTGTTCACGCATGGCGGCGAGCAAAAAGCCGAGCTTTTGCTGGTGGTAATGGTGCCGCGTGCAATGAACGGACTGCTCGACCATCAGCACCGCGGTGGCTTCAGGCGCCGGCAGCCGATCGGCGGGGAACAGCTGGTTACCGGCCAGCACGAGCAGATTTCGAGGGTATTGAGACATTTCCTGGACTTCTTGCGAAAAACCCAACTTCCGAACCCGAATATTGCTCTAATATCTAATTTATGTCCATTTTTTGCGTTGACTAATATTAGACTTCCGTTGTACGTTTCCGCCTCAACCACGGAGTCATGCAATGGAACACATGAATCGCAGAACCAGAAAACCCCCGGCCCATCGCCGCGCTCGGGCCATCGCCAAACCACCCTACAGGGAGACACCGATGCGCCTGGCGCTGTACGCAGCGGTGCTTGCGGCCTCCCTGACCTACCTCATCTACTGAAAACCACGCACCCGGAGGTGTAAAAAATGTCCACAATCGTCAAAACCGTTCGCCAGCAGGGGTTCCGCTTCCCCTACGTTCCGCTGATCACCCTCTCCGGATCGGGCGCCGCCGTCGTCATGGCACTCGGAGTGCTGTCGTGACGCCGTGGCAGCTGCGCCGCCTTGCCGCCAGCGCCCCCGTTACCGCGAGCATCATTTCCGATGGTTGCCGCGATTACGTGGTGGAGATTCAGCGCCCGAACGGCGCCGGACTGCTGCGCAGCCAGTGGTCCGGACGCCGGCCCTACCGCTTCCGCTCACTCGCCGAGGCCCGCAACCTGCTGCATCGATGCCGCGTGAACGATGTGCGTCTGCGCTGCCGGGTTGCGGCCGACGAAGCGACCGCGGGCGGTTCCGGGCAGGCCGCATTTTCGGAGTTGAAGCTTTGACGCCAGACGCTGAACTTGCAGCCGCTCAAGGGCTATCTGAAGATGGACACAACTTAGACAACCCTGAACGCCCAATGGACCAATTGTCGATCGGCGCCGTCGTCGACCTCACCGGCATCCCCGCTCACACGCTGCGCAAGTGGGAAACCCGGCACAACCTGGTGGTGCCTGTGCGCACGGAGAGCGGACGCCGCGTTTACACCCAGGCCCAGGTGGAAGCCCTACGCCTCGTCCGCGCCCTGCACGGGCTGGGGCACAGTCTTGCATCGCTCGCACCACTTTCGGTCGAGCAGCTCAGAGATCTGTCGGCGCAGCACACGGCCGACATCCCGCACAGCGCCATCTCCAGCCTTCTCATCGTAGGCGAGACCCTCTGCGCAACATTCGCCAGGCAACCAGCCACCGCCATGGACATCACGCTGGAGGAATCTGACCCGAACGAGTGGCTGGAGACGCCGTTTGCCTGCGACGCTGAAGCGATCGTGCTGGAGACACCCACGCTGGATCTGACGCTCGCAGAACGCATCAGCGAGATGGCCAACCACTACGGCGGCAAGGTGCTCGTCGCCTACACATTCGCCAACCGCCAGACCCTACGCGCCCTGCGCATGCACAACATCCTGACGCTCGCCCTGCCGATTCAGCCCGACACCGTGTTCGCGCTGCTCGCGAATGCAACGATCGCAACCACCTCCAACAACGACATACGGGAGAAGCTTTTCTCGGGCAAGCAACTGGCGCGCATCGCTGCGATGTCGCCGTCCATTCAGTGCGAATGCCCCAATCACATCGCGCGCCTGCTTCTGGAGATCAGCGCCTTCGAGCGCTACTGCGCGCAATGCGAAGACAGCGACCCCAAAGAACGGGCGCTGCACGAACACCTGGGACGCGTCACTGCACAAGCACGGGGCTTGTTCGAAGATGCGCTGGTAGCGGTCGCCGAAGCCGATGGAATCGACCTCGACTGACCCCCTGCAACTTCCCCAAACCTACTGCGCTGCCGCCTGCGGACGCTCTGCATCCGAACGCCGCACGAGTTTGCCCGGCAACGCACCAGTGTGCACGCCATGCTCGAAGATCACCTCGCCGGCAATGATGGTGACCTGGTAACCCTGCGCACGCTGTACCAGACGGCGCCCACCGGCCGTCAGATCGAAGACCGCCTCCGGGCGATGCAGCCGCAGCGCATCGAAGTCGATGACATTCATGTCTGCCACCATCCCCGACGCGATCTGCCCGCTATCGAACATTCCATGGGCCTGCGCCGTAGGTTCGAGATGGATGTCACTACCTGCGTGCTCTACGGGGGACGCCTGCGCGTCATCGCCGACATCACCCAGCCAGAAGTGATTGCGAAAAGCCTCCACCAACTCAACCGCTAGGCTTCAACCACCAGGGCACCTCCACGGCGAAATCCACCTCGCAACCTACCACCAAGCTCCTACATCAACGCCTGAAAGCTGGGGATGGGCAAACCACTGCACACCGCCTCTTGCGCACGTTCAAGGAATTTCCACAGCAACATGCTGAACTGGGACGTTGTAACGCTCGCCTCAGTCAAATAGGGAACTGGTTATTTTTCCTATCCTCCGCCTGCCCCTGACAGTGACCTTCATCCAGCGCTTCGGATCTGTTTTCAATCTCAATACACACCTGCACATGCTCATTCCCGATGGTGGGTATATCCTCTACTTTGGAAGAATTCAGGAACCGGCAAATGCAACTGAAATTGGCGGCCAATGGCGTGACCACCTGAGCTCATCCTCAAGTTCATATGCAATACTGAACAAGGTGTCTTCAGCCCCTTTCGCAGCAATAAACTGTGCTCCCACTGGCAGCCCTTCCGGACTAAAGCCAGCAGGAACGTTTAAAGCCGGATGTCCCGCAGTATTAGCAAAAGCCAAAAACCTGACGTCGCGTCTGGCATCAGCAAGTAGCGAAGGAATATCTTTATCTAGGGCCCGATCAGCTGCCTCCTTGGCGACTACTGGTACAGTTGGGGTCAATATAAGGTCGTAACTTTCAAATACTCTATCAATCGAATCCGATATCTTCTTAGCGGTTTCCATAAGGCGAGTAAATTCAGCTTCGGGGTTATCCGGCATGGCGTCAAGGTAGTACATCGACAGCTTTTCAAAATCGCCATCTGCTACTGATCGGCCAAAAGTTTCCTTGAATCGCTCCGCCATGTGCTTCGTCAAAAAAGCAATCAGTGTCATGAATTGATCGAGATAGTCCTCCACATGATATGGCAGACAGTCCATTTCACCCACTTCATGTCCCATTAGCTTGCATCGTTCTGCTGTCCGCATGATGACATCCAGTACATCGGCTTCTGCGCTCTGACCGTCCGCGGTTTTCAACCCGACGGCGATCTTTAAACGTTTTGACGATGGTCCAGAGACAAAACCCAGTTCTGGAAAGGAGGCGTTGTCACCACGTCGTTCCGTAGTCATGTAAGCCATCGCCAAATCCCGAACAGAACGGGTCAACATCTGGCTGGTCTGTGTTTCTACCATTGGCGGAATTCGGCTAACGTCAACATGCCTGCCACGACTGGACTTGAGTCCGAGGGTGTGACAATGACTGCTGGGTATACGACATGAACCGCCACCGTCCGTCCCATG
>JAUILW010000282.1 GCA_030432795.1 Gammaproteobacteria bacterium | reverse complement strand
ACCTTCGTGGTCATCAGTGGGGATTCGGATTTCTCGCCGCTCGTCAGCAAACTGCGGGAGAACGCCAAGCTGGTCATCGGCGTGGGTGTGAAGAACAGCACGTCTGACCTGCTGATCAGCAACTGCGATGAGTTTCTCTACTACGACGATCTGGTCAAGGAGCGATCCAGCAAGCGCACCCGGCGCAAGGCCCCGGCCAAGAAGCAGGACAAGCAGCCCAAGGCCGAAGTGGAGAGTGCGAAGAAGAGTGAAGGCGAGCGTCAGGATGAAGGTGTGGAGCTGGTGGTCGATATTGCCGAGGCGCTCATCGAAGAACGTGGCGACAGCGTTTGGGGTTCGATGGTGAAACAGACGTTGAAGCGTCGACAGCCCGGGTTCAGCGAGTCTTACTACGGCTTCCGCTCGTTCGGCGATCTGTTGGAAGAGGCGCAGGAGCGTGGCCTCGTGAAGATGGAGCTGGACGAGCGCTCCGGTGGCTACATCATTCGTTCCGTGTCGAGAGAGTAGATTTGAACAAGGCGCTGCCCGGGGTGTGGTCTTCCAGCGTGTCCAGGGCCAGCAGCACCGCGCCGGCGGTCCAGGTAGGCCGCTCGTCCGGCCAGAGCACCCGCTCCTTGAACTGGTAGCCGGTCCACCAGGATCCGTCCTCAGCCTGATAGCTGTCCAGTGCTTCAAACAGGGCGCGTGCGGTCTCGAGTTCGCCGACAGCGGCGTAGGCCATCACCAACTCACTGGTTTCCGCGATGGTGACCCATGGCTCTTCCACCACGCAGCGGCAACCGAGCTGCGGGTGCACGAACTCATCGTGCCGTGACTGCAGACGTTGCAGTCCCGCGTTGGTGTCGTATACGCCACACAGCACCGGGTAGAACCAGTCCATGGCGAAACGCGCCTTGGACTCCCAGGTTCGGTCGAACCGCTCCGGCCGATTGCGCAACGCATCGCCCAGCCGATCACGAGCTCGAAGCCAATGTTCGTGCGGCTGATCCACTCGCTCAGCGATATCCACCGCGGCCTGCAGGCTCCTGAAGATGCTGCTGCAGCCGGTGACCAGCGCGTCCTGGTTGACGCGTTCGCCCACATCCTCTGCCCAGTAGATCTCGCCGGTGGGCGCCTGCATGCGGCAAACGTAGTCCATGGCTGAGCGCACCATCGGCCAATAGTCGGCCAGGAACGCCTGGTTGCCGGTGACCAGATAGTGGTGCCAGATACCGGTGGCAACGTAGGCGACGAAGTTGGTTTCGATGCGTTGGGTCTGGGGGTTGCCGTCGGTGTCGTACTCGGCGAACCACGAGCCATCATCGCGCTGCGTGCGCGCGAGCCAATCGTAGGCACGCTCGGCATCCGTGCGCAGGCCGGAGATGGACAACCCCATGGCGGATTCGACATGGTTCCATGGGTCGGTCTTGTGGCCGTCGAACCAGGGGATGGCGCCGGTGGCGAGCTGCGTCTTGCGGATGAACTGGCCGGTGCGGCGGCTGCGCTCCTGCCAGTTCATGAGCGGCTTGCGTCGCTGAAGTAGAACACGACGCTCTTGCCGAGCAGCGGGTTCAGCAGGCGATCCAGCGTGCGTGTGATCCACGGCGCTTTCATCAGGTCCCAGACCAGCAGTCGATGGTAGGTGCGCACCGCCCAGTTGGTGTCGGCGCGCTCCCAGAAAAGACACTTCAACCACCAGTAGGGTACATGCAATGCGTGCGCCCAATGGCGTGCTTCCAGGGTGAACTCGCGGGCGCTGACCGCTTGCGTGAGTTCCTTTGTTCGAAAGATGCGCACATGCCCACCGGGCACTTCGTGGTATGCATCCGACAGTTTCCAGCACACCCACTCGGGAAAGAAACGCGGCACGCTGACACTGATGCGACCGCCCGGCTTGAGCACCCGGCGTATCTCTTCCAGTACCGACTCGTAGTCCGGTATGTGCTCGAGTACCTCTGAGCAGATCACCACGTCGAAGGTGTGGTCGGCGAACGGCAGGATGAGGCCGCTGCCGCGTACCAGGCCAAGGGTGCGGGTGCTGTCATCTGGGTCAACGAACTCGGCGAAACGCTCGCGGGTGGTGTTCAGGTCGTTGCTGGACAGGTCAAGGCCCACCACCTGCACCGGTGCTGCCAGGTAGGCCAGGATGCTGTGTCTGCCTTCCCCGCAACCGAGGTCGAGCACTTTCTCCCCTGGCTGCAGCGCCAGGCGGTCCAGATCGATGGTTTGGAGGCTCACCTCATTACCGTGCGGTAGTGCGCCGTCATGCGCTCTGCCGCCCGCTCCCAGGAGAAGTGCTCGCAGACCCGCGTGCGTCCGGCTTCAGCCAGCGCCCTGCGTCGGGTGTCGTTGCGCAGCAGGTCGGCAAGCCCATCGGCCAGAGCATCCGCAGACTTGGCCGGCACGATTACGCCAGCATCGCCCACCACCTCGGGTAGGGCGCCGCCATCGGTGCTCACCACGGGCACGCCACAAGCCATGGCCTCGCCAGCCGGCAGTCCAAAACCTTCGTATTCCGAGGGCACCACGCACACGCTCGACTCGGCGTAGAGCTGCACGAGTGCTGCGTTGCTGATGCCGGTGTGCACCTCGATGTGCGGCCAGAGGCCAGTGGCGTCAATGAGCCGTTCGGTCTTGCCGCCAGGCTTCGGTCGGCCGATGAATACCACCTTGAGATCCGGAAACTCGCCCACCAGGCGGGCGATGGCGGGGATCAGGTGCTGCGTGCCTTTCAACGGCTGGTCGGCGCTGGCGGTGGTGATGATCTGATGTGGTCTGCGCATCACACCCGGCAACGGTCGAAACTCGTCGGTGTCGATGCCGTTGGGTATCACGGTGATGCGCCCCTGGGGGATCGAAAACGCTTGGGCGATGTCGCGCCGGGCGGATTCGCTCACTGTGACGATGTGGCGGAGATTCTGCGCCACGCGCTTCTGCATGCGCAGGAAGTGGTGCCAGCGGCGAATGCCCAGTCGTTCCACGAAGCCGCTGGCGTGTGCCAACGCGATGTCCCGGTCCCAGGTGATGGGATGGTGAATGGTGTTGGTCAGCGCAAAACCCTGCGCCTGCAGGTTCAACAGTGAACTGGCCAGGCACTGGTTGTCATGGATGACGTCGTAGCGCGACCGGTGCCTGGCAAGATGGGCCTGCAGGCGCCGGCCGAAGGTGTAGGGTTCCGGAAATCCCCCGGTCGCCATGGACGCCCACTCGAATAGATCGGTGGCGCTGGTCAGATGTTGAGGCCGCAGCGCGGTGAGGTGGTTTTCAGCGGCGTAGAGGTTGAGTCCAGGCAGCGGCACCAGGTTCACGCCGGCATCCAGCTGTGGGTATGGTTCGCCCGAGATGACGTCCACCTGATGGCCGAGTCGCGCCAGGGCGCGGGACAGGTACTTGATGTACACCCCCTGGCCGCCGCTGAACGGGTTGCTGCGATAGCCGCACAAGGCAATCTTCAGCGACTCGGCGTTACTGGTTAACGGCTCGGCGAGCTCGGCCGTGGCCATCGGCGCATCCCCATTCGATCGTTCTTATTGGCCGCGTTGTGTGCGCGGGAGGCGGGATAGTACGCGAGTGTGTCGCTCGGTAACAGTTTGCCGGCCGGTCAATAGGCAGCTAACTAGCCTTCAGGCAATGCGCCTCAGCTTTGCGTTAAGCGAAGCGCCCCAGCTTTGCCTTCAGGCGAAGCGCAGCAACT
>JAUILW010000281.1 GCA_030432795.1 Gammaproteobacteria bacterium | reverse complement strand
CCGTGGGCGCCGAACCTACGCTTGAGCGTGAGTATCCTCAGCGCGTGCTGATGCAGGCGGTGGTATCCACCCGTTGCGAGCTGTTGGGACGCACCATCCGCGGCGGACGGTTTCGCGATCGCTATGGAGCGGCGGTGCTGGCGGTGGCGCGCAACGGTGAGCATATCAGTGGTCGGCTGAGCTCCATCGAACTCGAGCAGGGCGATGTGCTGCTGCTCGAAGGCGCGCCGGATGCACACGCACGGCTGAGCGCCTCGCGCGATTTCATTCTCATCAACAAGCTCGATCACAAACTGCCGGACCACAGTCGTGCAGCCCGTGCTTGGGTGGTGATGGCGGCCATGCTGATCCTCGCCGCCTCCGGTGTCACGTCGATGATGAATGCTGCACTCCTCGCCGCCGGTGCCATGGTGGCGCTGCGCTGCACCAGCGTGGCGGAAGCGCGCCGCAGCCTTGATCTGCAGGTGCTGGTGACGGTGGCAGCGAGCTTCGCGCTCGGCGCTGCGCTCGAAGTCACGGGTGCTGCCGCCTACCTGGGTGAACGCATGGTGTTTGCGGCAGGTGGTGATGCCTGGTTGCTGCTCCTGCTGACCTACCTTGCGGTCATGATCATGACGGAGCTCATCACCAACACGGCGGCAGCGTTGCTCATGCTGCCGGTGGTGCTCGCCGTGGCGGCCAGCGCGGGATTGAACGCTGAGCCCTTCGTGCTGGCCGTGATGATGGCCGCTTCCGCCAGCTTTGCCACACCCATCGGTTATCAGTGCAATCTCATGGTCTACGGTCCCGGTGGCTACCGTTTCGGTGACTTCCTGCGGATCGGTGTGCCGCTCAATCTCGTGTGCTGCGCGGTGACGGTGCTGGTGTTGCCTTACCTGTGGCCGCTGAGCGGATGAAGAGGCGCTGGCGAGCATGAAAAAAAGCCGCTTGCGCGTGGCGGCGTGCTGTATAAGATGCGCGCGCCTGACCGGAGACGCCGATGATTCCGAACGTTGAAGACTACTACGATCCAGGACGCTTCGAGCGGATGCGCCAATTCGCACAAGGTAAGGAAACGCCGTTTCTCGTCGTGGATACCGCCATCGTCGGTGATCAGTACGACGAGCTGACTCATGCCTTTCCTTTCGCAAAGGTCTACTACGCGGTCAAGGCAAACCCAGCGCCTGAGATGATAGACCTGCTCGCTGCGCGGGGCTCCAATTTTGACATCGCATCTATCTACGAACTCGACCGCGTGCTGTCCCGCGGCGTGGACGCGAGTCGGGTGAGCTACGGCAACACCATCAAGAAGTCGCAGGACATCCGCTACTTTTTTGAGCGCGGTGTGCGTCTGTATGCAACCGATTCGGAAGCGGATCTGCGCAACATCGCCAAGGCGGCGCCCGGTTCGCGCATCTACGTGCGGCTGCTCACCGAGGGTACACAAACCGCCGACTGGCCGTTGTCGCGCAAGTTTGGCTGCCAGCCGGACATGGCCCTCGATCTCCTCATCCTCGCGCGCGATCTCGGCCTCGTGCCTTACGGCCTGTCGTTTCACGTCGGCTCACAGCAGCGTGATATCGGCGTGTGGGATGCGGCCATCGCCAAAGTGAAGGTGATCTTCGAGCGCCTGCAGGAAGAAGACGGCATTGATCTGAAGATGATCAACCTCGGCGGCGGCTTCCCGGCCAACTATGTAAACCGTACGCATGAGCTTTCGACCTATGCGGAGGAGATCACCCGATTTCTGCACGAAGATTTCGGTGAGGAGTTGCCGGAGATCATCCTGGAACCCGGCCGCTCCATGGTCGGCAACGCCGGCGTGCTGGTGAGTGAGATCGTGCTCATCTCACGCAAGTCGCGTACCAGCCTGCATCGATGGATCTATCTGGACGTGGGCAAGTTCTCGGGGCTGATTGAAACCCTCGGCGAGTCCATCAAGTACCCGGTGTACACCGACAAGCAGGGTGAGCTCGAAGAAGCCATTCTGGCAGGTCCCACCTGCGACAGCGCGGATGTGATGTACGAAGACTACCGCTATCCGCTGCCGCTGACGTTAGCCATCGGTGATCGGCTGTACTGGTTCTCCACCGGCGCCTACACCACCAGCTACAGCGCCATCGAGTTCAACGGCTTTCCGCCTCTGAAGGCCTACTACATCTGAGGTTCAGTCGGCTGCTTTGTTAGCCCGCTCGCGCAGCGCGAACTTCTGGATCTTGCCGGTGGACGTGCGCGGCAGATCGGAGAACTCGATGTGTTTGGGCAGCTTGAAGCGTGCGAGATGTTTCTCGCACACCGCTAACAGTTCCTCGGTGGTGGCAGACTGGCCCGGTTTCAGCTCAACGTAGGCGTAGGGTGTTTCGCCCCAGCGCTCGTCCGCCTTGGCGACCACCGCGACGCTGGCCACCGCCGGGTGCTTGTACAGCGCATCCTCCACCTCGATGGAGGAGATGTTCTCGCCTCCTGAGATGATGATGTCTTTGGAGCGGTCCTTGAGTTGGATGTAGCCGTCTGCGTGCATCACTCCCAGGTCTCCCGAATGAAACCAGCCGTGCGCCAGCGCTGCTTGCGTGGCTTCGCGGTTCTTCAGGTAGCCTTTCATCACCACATTGCCGCGAAACATCACCTCACCCAGGGTCTCGCCGTCGCGGGGTACTGGTTGCATGGTTTCCGGGTCCAGCACCTCCAGCGAATCGAGCATGGTGTAGCGAACACCCTGACGGGCCATGCGCGCCGCCCACTGATCCGGCGGCAGTGTGTCCCACTCGGATTTCCAGGCGTTGATTACCGCCGGCCCGTAGACTTCTGTGAGGCCGTAGAGGTGGGTGACATCGAATCCGGCCTGCCGGGCGTCGGCCAGAACCGCCTCGGGCGGCGGTGCGCCTGCGGTCATGAAGCGCACCGGGCGGGTCAGCGGCACTTTCTCCTCTGAGGGTGCGTTGCTCACGGTTGCCAGCACCACCGGCGCGCCGCACATGTGGGTGACGCCGTGGGCGCTGATGCGCTCAAAGATGGCTTTCGCACGCACTTCACGAAGACAGACATGGGTGCCCGCGACGACGCTCACCGACCAGGGAAAGCACCAGCCGTTGCAGTGGAACATGGGCAGCGTCCACAGATACACCGCACCATCGCCCATGTTGCAGGTGATGACGTTGTCCGCTGCCAGGAGATGCGCGCCGCGATGGTGGTACACCACGCCCTTTGGGCGTGCCGTAGTACCCGAGGTGTAGTTGAGTGAGATGGCCGCCCACTCGTCCCGGGGATACGCGCGCTGGTAGTCTGCATCACCGCCGTCCAGCAGTGCTTCGTATTCGAGGCTGCCGAGCCGCTCACCACTCTGCGGGAACTGGGCGTCGTCGTAGTCGATCACCAGCGGCTTCGCCGTGGTGAGCGCCAGTGCTTGCTTTACTGTCGGGGCAAACTCCCGGTCGGTGATGAGCACTTTCGCCTCCGCGTGCTCGAGGATGTAGGCGATGGTGGCCGCATCCAGACGCGTGTTTATGGCATTGAGCACCGCACCGGTCATAGGCACGCCGTAGTGGCACTCCACCATCGCTGGCGTATTCGACAGCATGACGGACACCGTGTCGCCGTAACCGATGCCTCGGCGCGCGAGGGCGGACGCCAGCCGGCGGCAGCGCTGCAGCAGTTCGCCATACGTGGTGGTGGCGTTGCCGTGAATGACGGCAGCGCGATCCGGGTGAACGTAAGCGGCCCGTTCGAGGTAGGAGATGGGCGTCAGCGGCTGGAAGTTGGCCGCGGTCCTGTCGAGATCGGTATCGTAAATCGAAGAGGGCATGTCGGTTTGCCGGCGCGTGAAAAACGCGATGATACGCGGCTATCTCGAAATGCCGAACTCCTCGAGGATTTCCTGCGTGTGCTGCCCCAACCGCGGCGGTGCCTGATACAGGCCGGTAGGTGCGCCGGCAAACTTAATGGGGCTGCCCGTGAGCACGACTTCCGGGTTGTCTCCCGGCAACGTGCAGGGTTGCAGCATGTCCCGCGCTGCGTTGTGCGGGTCGGCAAACACCTCCTGCATGGTGTTGGCTGGTCCGCAGGGAACCTTGCCGCCAATAGCTGCAAGAATCTGCTGCTTGCTCAGAGCGGAGGTCCAGGCTGCTACCTGCGCCTCGGTGAAGTCCTGATTGGCGGCGCGTTTGGCGTTGGAGCTGGTGCGCTCGTCTGTGATGAGGTCCTGCCGGCCCATGGCCTCGCAGAGGATCTGCCAGTGTCGTTCCACCGGTGCAGCGATGCTCACGCGGCCGTCGGCGGCGGGAAACAGGCCGAAGGGCACCAGCGCTCGGCGGCCGGGGTTCGGCTCGCGTCCGGTGAGGCTGTACTGGGTGACGTTCGACTTCAGCAGCGTGAGCATACTGTCCACCATGGCCACGTCCACAAAGTCACCCTTGCCAGTCTGGCGCGCGCGCAGCAGCGCCGTCACAAGGCCGAGCGCCATCAGCGTGCCGGGATAGATGTCGGCGATGGCCACGGGCGACAGATCACCGGTGGCTTCCACGAAGCCGCCTACCGCCTGGCCCGCCACGTCCAGGCAGGGCCACTGCGCATAGGGACTATCGCCGGTGCGCGGATCGCCGTAGCCACGTACGGTGGCGTAGACGATCGACGGGTTACGCGCGGCGATGACCTCATAGCCGAGCCCCAGCTTGTCCATCACGCCGGCGCGCATGTTCTCGACGATGGCATCTGCGCGTTCGCAGAGCTGGAGCAGCACCTGGCGATCGTCGGCTTCTTTCAGATCCAGGCAGATGCTGCGTTTGTTGCGATTCACCGAGGCGAACGGCGCGCCGTAGTCGGCGCCGGTAGGTTGGTGCTTGAAAGCGTGTGCATAGTCCGGCGGGTAGGGCGCCACCGCTCGAAAACCGTCGCCTCCTGGCGGCTCCACCTTGATGACGTTGGCGCCGAGGTCGGCTAGCAGCGTGGTGCCGAAAGGGCCGGCGTAGGCCATGCTGCAATCGATGATGGTGACGTCGTCGAGCGGTCCGCTACGGGTGTTGGTCGTCATGTCACAACCTCATTTTAGTGGGCACTTTCTGGTGG
>JAUILW010000280.1 GCA_030432795.1 Gammaproteobacteria bacterium | reverse complement strand
GGTGGTGCAGGCGGTGGCCGGTCGCGCGCCGGTGTGGGTGGATGGCGGCTTCATGCGCGGTGCGGATGTGGTCAAGGCGCTGTGTCTGGGTGCGGCGGCTGTAGGCATGGGGCGTTTCGAAGGGCTGGCGCTGGCCGCCGGCGGCCGCGATGCGCTGGTCAACGCGCTGCACATCCTGGAACACGAGGTCATCACCGCCATGGCGCTGCTGGGGGTGTCCTCGCTGGATGCCCTGCAACCGGACCTGCTGGTGCGCGAAGCACCCCTGGCGCCGCCGGATGTCCTCAGCGCTTTCCCGCTGGTGGACGATTACTGAGTATCAGCTTTTGGGCGTAGTGTCGCGCGGCATGGGCACTGGGAATGGCGTGATCTTGTCGCCGGAGGCCTCTTTGATCTTGGCGATGCCTTCCTTTTCCACCTCGTCGATGCGGATCACCGCATGCATTGGTACGAAGCTGCGCTGCACACCGTCGAACTCGCTGCGCAGCTTGTCTTCGCTCGGGTCGATGACCATCTGAGAGCGCTTGCCGAAGATGTAGTCCTCGATCTCGATGAAGCCGTACAGCTCGCTCTGGTAGATCGCCTGGGCATACACCTCGTAGATCTGTCCCTGATTGTGAAACAGCACCCGGTAGATGCTCTGGTCGATCTCGCGATTGGATTTGCTCATGTGTCCTGCGTCATACGGCCGACGCCCGGAAGTGGGGTCGAAACAGAAGAATTTCAAGTGTAGCGCCCTCGTATATAATCCGCCGCCCATTTTTTCGGTACGCGCCGGTGAAGAAAGTCTTCATTCAGACCCACGGATGCCAGATGAACGAGTACGACTCGGCGCGCATGCGTGACCTGCTGCGCGACGACCTGGGTTACGAAGAAACGACGGACGCCAGCGAGGCGCACCTGCTGCTGCTCAATACCTGCTCCATCCGCGAAAAGGCCCAGGAAAAGGTGTTCCACCAGCTCGGCCGCTGGAAGCAGTTCAAGGAAGCCAATCCCGAGGTGATGATCGGCGTCGGCGGCTGCGTGGCAAGCCAGGAAGGGGAAGCCATTGGCCGCCGGGCGCCCTATGTGGATCTGGTGTTCGGCCCGCAAACCCTGCACCGCTTGCCGGAGCTGGTGGAAGAAAAGTCCCGCGCTGGGGGCGGTGTGACGGTGGTGGATATCTCTTTTCCTGAAATTGAAAAGTTCGACCGCCTGCCTGAACCGCATGCGGATGGCGCCAGCGCCTATGTTTCCATCATGGAGGGCTGCTCCAAATACTGTAGCTTCTGCGTGGTGCCCTACACCCGCGGCGAAGAAGTGAGTCGGCCGGTGGACGACGTGCTGGCTGAAGTGCGCGCCCTGGTGAATCAGGGTGTGAAGGAGATCCACCTGCTGGGTCAGAACGTCAACTCCTACCTCGGCGAGATCGACGGCGACGAGGCGGACCTTGCCGAGCTGATCTACTACGTGGCGGACGTTGAAGGGGTGGAGCGCATCCGCTTCACCACCTCGCACCCCAACGATTTTGGCGATGCGCTTGTGCAGGCGTTTGCCGATGTACCGCAGCTCGTGGACCATCTGCACCTGCCGGTGCAGTCGGGCTCAGACCGTATTCTCGCCGCCATGAAACGCGGCCACACGGCGCTGGAATACAAGTCGAAGATCCGCGCGCTGCGTCGGGTGCGGCCGAACATCAGCCTGTCGTCGGACTTCATCATCGGCTTCCCCGGTGAGACCGATGCGGACTTCGAAGCCACCATGAAGCTCATCGACGACGTTGGTTATGACACGTCTTTCAGCTTCATCTACAGCGCCCGCCCCGGTACGCCGGCGGCAGACTTGCCGGATCCGACGCCTATGAGCGTAAAGAAGCATCGGTTGGCCATCCTGCAGGACCGCATCCGCGAGCAGGCAGCGGCCATCGCCGCGGCGATGGTGGGCGGTGAGGCGCGTGTGCTCGTTACCGGCCGGTCCGCCCGCGATCCGGGACAGCTGCAGGGGCGCACCGAGAACAACCGCGTGGTGAACTTCCGCGCCGCAGATGACCGCCTCATTGGCGGCTTCAGCACCGTGCGTGTGGACGAAGCACTACCCAACTCCCTGCGCGGCACGTTGTTGCCGGCCGATTCCTGATTTGACAGGGGAGGCTGCGTCGATATGCTTCGCGACAGGGACACAATAAAGAGGATGGATTGAGCGAAAGCAGCCTTTCCGAGACCCTCGACGACTCCGACAGTCCGGAATCAGTAGACAAGACAGAGCACACGCAGACCGTGTCGCTCGAACCGAACAACCCACAGCGGCTGGCGTCACTGTGCGGCCCGTATGATCAGAACCTCAAGCACCTGGAAGAGCGCCTGGGCGTGCACGTGCGCAACCGCGGCAACCGTTTCCAGATCACCGGGCCTGATCGTGTGGTGCGTGCAGCGGCGGCGATCATCGCTGCGCTGTACAAAGAGACGGCGGCGCGCGACACCATCGAGCCTGACCTCGTGCACCTGTTTCTCCAGGAGGCCGGTGTAGACGCGCTGCTTGAAGGCCGCGACGACAGCACCCGCTCCGACGACCCGGTGATTCGCACCACGCGCAAGTCCATCATGCCCCGGGGCGGCCATCAGACCAGCTACACCGCGGCGATTCGTGTCAACGACATCAACTTCGGTATCGGTCCGGCAGGTACGGGTAAAACCTATCTGGCGGTGGCATGTGCCGTGGAGGCGCTGGAGAGCAGAAGGGTGGCGCGCATCGTGCTGGTTCGGCCGGCGGTGGAAGCAGGTGAGAAGCTTGGCTTTCTGCCTGGCGATCTGGCGCAGAAGATCGACCCCTACCTGCGGCCGTTGTACGACGCCCTCTACGAGATGATGGGCACCGAGCGGGTTAACAAACTCATCGAGCGCAACGTCATCGAGGTGGCACCACTCGCGTACATGCGCGGGCGTACGCTCAACAACGCCTTCATCATTCTCGACGAGAGCCAGAACACCACCATCGAGCAGATGAAGATGTTCCTCACGCGTATCGGCTTCGGCTCCACCGCGGTGATCACGGGCGACGTCACGCAGATTGATCTGCCGCGGGGTCAGGTGTCCGGGCTCGTGCACGTTCGCAGGGTGCTCACGGAGATCGACGGCATCAGCTTTACGATCTTCAACTCCCGTGACGTGGTGCGCCATCCCCTAGTGCAGAAGATTGTCGATGCCTATGCGGCCTACAAAGAACCCACGGATGAGCGTTGACGTGCAGTTGGCGACCGCAGCGCCGGATGCGCCCAGCGTTGAGCGCTTTGAAGAGATTGCGCAGCTCACCCTCGCTCGCTGTGATCGGCGCGGTCATGATGTGTGCGTGCGGGTGGTGGACGCTGAGGAAAGCCGCACGCTCAATCGCCAGTATCGGGGTAAAGACAAGCCGACGAACGTATTGAGTTTTCCTGCTGATCTGACGATTGACGGCGTCCATCTGCTGGGCGACCTGGCCATCTGCGCGCCTGTTGTGGCGTGCGAGGCTCGCGAGCAGGGGAAGACTTTGCAAGACCATTACGCACATATGCTGGTGCATGGATTGCTGCATCTGTGTGGTTACGACCACGAGGCGGAAGCCGACGCTGCCGCCATGGAGTCGCTGGAGGTGGAGCTTCTGGCGCTTCTTGACATACGGGATCCCTATCAATGAGTGAACCTGCGCAAACGACCGACGACAAGCGAGGCGTGCTGGACTGGCTTTCGCAACTGTTCAGCGACGAGCCGGAGACCCGTTCCGAACTGATGGACGTGCTGGTGGATGCGGCGGAACGGCGCATCATGGACACCGACACGCTGAACATCATCCACGGCGCGATCGCTGTGTCGGACATGCAGGCGCGCGACATCATGATTCCGCGTTCGCACCTGGTGTACGTTTGTGAAGATACGCCGCTCGAGGAACTGCTCAATGTGGTGATCACCTCCAAGCACTCCCGTTTCCCGGTGGTGGGCGATGACCTCGATGATCTCAAAGGGATTCTGCACGCGAAGGATCTGCTGCCCCTGCTGCTGCTGGATAAGGATGGCCGGCGTGTGGACCTCAAAGATTACGTGCGCCAGGCAACGATCATCCCCGAGAGCAAGCGCTTGAATGTGCTGCTGCAGGAGTTTCGCGCCACCCGCAACCACATGGCTCTGGTCGTGGACGAGTACGGTCACGTCTCAGGCGCGGTCACCATCGAAGACGTGCTGGAACAGATCGTCGGCGAGATCGAAGACGAACATGACGTGCACGACGACGGCTTCATCAAGGCGATGAAAGATGGCCGCTTCAACGTCAAGGCCACGACGACGATTGAAGATTTCAACGAGTACTTCGGTGGTGAGTTTGAAGACGATGAGTTCGACACCATCGGCGGCCTCGTGCTGAAGGCCTTTGGCCGGCTGCCGAAACGCGGCGAGGCGGTTGAGGTGGCGTCTTTCCGCTTCAAGGTGCTCAACGCCGACTCCCGACGCTTGCGCCTGCTCAGCGTGCGAAAGATCGATTGAGCCGCCTCACAGCGACGCTGCTGGGAGCGCTTTGCGGGGCGGCGCTGGTGTTTTCCTTTGCCCCATACGATGTGTGGCCGCTGTCCCTCGCGGCAGCCGGCGGACTGTACTGGCTGCTGGAACGCCAGCCCGACGACGCTGGCTGGGTTGGATTCGGCTTCGGACTCGGGAAGTTCGGTTTCGGCGCCTCCTGGGTATATGTGAGCATTCATGTCTACGGCAACGCGCCGCCGCCCCTGGCGGCGTTTCTCGTGCTGCTGATGGTGCTCATTCTTTCCATGTTCACCTGGCTGCAGTGTGCAGCGTACGGGCGCTTGCGCAGGCAGCAGCTGCTGGCGGATGTGGCGCTCTTTGCGGCGCTCTGGGTGGCGGCCGAGTGGCTGATGACCTGGGTGTTTTCCGGATTCCCGTGGCTGTTTGCCGGCTATGCGCACCTGTCGAGCCCGCTGATCGGCTACGCGCCCATTGGCGGTGTGCTGCTGGTGAGTCTGGTGGTCGTGCTGTGTGCCACGCTGCTGGTGGTGGCGGTCAGTCGGCGGCGCTGGACGGCTGCCG
>JAUILW010000279.1 GCA_030432795.1 Gammaproteobacteria bacterium | reverse complement strand
TCTTCGTATGGATCTGCATGCGCTTCATCTGGCCGGTGCTGATCGAAGCCATGCGCCAGCGGCAGGAAGCGATCGCCGCGGGGCTGCAAGCTGCGGAAGATGCCGATCGGCGTCTGCAGGAAGCCAAAAGCGGTGCGGAAGACGAGCTGGCCAAAGCGAAGGAAGAGGCCGCGGCGATCATCGAGCAGGCACGAGGGCGTGCCCAGCAGATGGTGGAAGCAGCCAAGGACGAGGCCCGCGAAGAGGGCGCGCGTCTGAAAGAGGCCGCTCGTGCGGAAATCGATCAGGAAGTGAACCGCGCGAAAGAAAGCCTGCGTGCGCAAGTGGCCATACTTGCCGTGCAGGGTGCTGAAAAGGTGCTCGGCGAGTCGGTAGACGCCGCTAAGCACTCCGACATCCTCGACCGGCTCGCAGCCGAACTGTAAAGGCGCACCATGGCAGAACTGTCGACAATCGCGAGACCTTACGCCAACGCGGTATTTGCGCTGGCAAAGCGGGAATCCAATCTCGACCTGTGGTCGGGCATGCTCAATACGTTGAGCGCAGTCTGTGAGGATTCGCGCATTCAGCTGCTGCTGGAGTCGCCGGAGGTTGCCAACCAGCGCAAGGCTTACACGCTGGCTGAAGTCTGCGGCGATGCCATCGATGATCGCGGCAAGCGATTTCTACTGGTCCTCGCGGAGAATGATCGTCTGGAGCTGATCGGCGAGATTCGCGATGAGTTTGAAGCGCTCAAGGCGCTCGAAGAGAGCAAGCTAGAGGTAGAGGTGATCTCCGCCTATCCGGTGTCCGATGATCAGGCGCAGAAACTCACCCGCGCCCTGGCCGCCAAGTTCGACAAAGAGGTCAACCTCACAAGCCGTGTAGACGGTGCCCTCATCGGCGGCGTCATCATCCGCGCAGGTGACACAGTGATCGACGGATCCGTGCGCGGCAAGTTAGACAAGTTGTCCGAAACGTTACAGCGGGTTTGACGCCACAGTCCCCCGTAAATCAGGAAAGAAGCAATGCAGCAACTCAATCCTTCCGAAATCAGCGACATCATCCGTGGGCGCATCGAGCGGCTCGACGTCGCAGCGGAGGCACAGAATGAAGGCACGATCGTCGGGGTTTCCGACGGTATCGTGCGCATCCACGGTCTTGCCGATGCACAGTACGGCGAGATGATCGAGTTCCCCGGCGGCATCTACGGGATGGCGCTGAACCTCGAACGCGATAGCGTCGGCGTGGTTGTTCTCGGCGATTACGAAGGCCTCTCAGAAGGGATGACCGCGCGTTGCACCGGCCGCATCCTCGAAGTGCCGATAGGTCCTGAGCTGCTCGGTCGGGTAGTGGACTCTCTGGGCAATCCGATCGACGGCAAAGGCCCGATCAATGCCACATCGACCTCGCCCATTGAAAAGGTGGCTCCGGGTGTTATCGCGCGTAAGAGCGTCAACCAGCCGGTGCAGACCGGCTTGAAGTGCATCGACTCCATGGTGCCGATCGGTCGTGGCCAGCGCGAGTTGATCATCGGCGACCGGCAGATCGGTAAGACGGCGATTGCCATCGACACCATCATCAACCAGAAGAACTCCGGCATTAAGTGCGTGTACGTGGCTATCGGTCAGAAGATGTCCACCATCGCCAACATCGTGCGCACGTTGGAAGAGCATGGCGCGATGGAGTACACCATCGTTGTCGCCGCGTCCGCTTCCGATCCGGCGCCTATGCAGTTCATCGCCCCGTACTCGGGATGCTCCATGGGTGAGTACTTCCGAGACACCGGCGAAGACTGCCTGATCATCTACGATGACCTCACCAAGCAGGCCTGGGCTTATCGCCAGATCTCTCTGCTGCTGCGCCGCCCGCCGGGTCGCGAGGCGTATCCCGGAGACGTTTTCTATCTGCACTCCCGTCTGCTCGAGCGTGCGGCACGGGTCAACGAAGCCTATGTCGAGCAGGTCACCAACGGACAGGTGAAAGGCAAGACCGGTTCGCTGACGGCGCTGCCGATCATCGAAACCCAGGCCGGTGACGTTTCCGCGTTCGTACCCACCAACGTGATTTCCATCACCGACGGGCAGATCTTCCTGGAAACGCAGAACTTCAACTCAGGCCTCCGTCCTGCCATGAGCCCGGGTATCTCCGTATCCCGCGTGGGAGGTGACGCGCAGACGTCCTTCATGAAGAAAATCGCCGGTGGTATCAAGCTGGCACTCGCGCAGTATCGTGAACTCGCGGCGTTCTCGCAGTTTGCATCGGACCTTGATGAAGCAACACGCAAGCAGCTCGAGCACGGCCAACGCGTAACTGAGCTCATGAAGCAGAAGCAATACTCACCGATGAGCGTTGCCGACATGGGTGTGGTGCTGTTTGCCGCGAACGAAGGCTTCCTGGAGGACGTCGACGTCGACAAGGTTCTCGACTTCGAAGCTGCACTGCTGGATTACATGAACGCTGAGCACGGCGATTTCATGAAGCAGGTCAACGATACCGGTGCGTACAACGACGAGATCGTGAGCACCATGCGCAGTGCCGTTGAGCAGTTCAAGAAGACTGGCACCTACTAGAGAGGTTCGGCCATGGCCGTCGGCAAAGAGATTAAGCTCAAGATCAAGAGCGTGGAGAACATGCAGAAGGTCACCAGTGCCATGCAGATGGTGGCGACCTCGAAAATGCGTCGCTCGCAGGATCGCATGCGCGAAGGGCGTCCGTACTCCGACCGCATTCGCCAGGTGATTGGTCACCTGGCCAACGCCAACCCGGAGTATCGTCATATCTACATGCAGGAGCGCGATGTTCAGCGTGTGGGCTATATCGTCGTGTCTTCCGATAAGGGCCAGTGCGGTGGTCTGAACTCCAATCTGTTTCGCGCACTGGTGCGTGATATGCAGGCATGGAACGACAAGGGTGTGGGTGCGCAGCTTGGCCTCATCGGTAACAAAGCGGCGGGCTTCTTCCGCTCGGTTGGTGGCGATGTGCGCTCGGTGCTCGCGCCGGTTGGCGAGAAGCCGGTGGTCAGTGAGCTGATCGGCGGCATCAAGATCATGCTGGACGCGTTCGAGAATGGCGAGGTGGATAAGGTCTACATCGCCAGCAACGACTTCGTGAACACCATGACCCAGCAGCCGGTGATCAAACAGCTTCTGCCGCTGGACCCCGAAGAGAACAATTCCTACGCGCATCGTTGGGATTACATCTATGAGCCGGATGCGCGCCAGCTCATCGAAGGGCTGGTGGCGCGTTTCATCGAATCCCAGGTGTACCAGGCGGTAGTCGAGAACGGTGCCTGTGAGCAGGCTGCTCGCATGGTGGCTATGAAAAACGCCACGGAAAATGCCGAAAAGGTGAAAGAAGAGCTGACGCTGATCTACAACAACGCGCGTCAGGCGGCCATCACCCAGGAAATTGCAGAAATTGTGGGCGGTGCCGCGGCTGTCTAGCCGGGTGCAAGCTCCTAACTAACGAAGAGGTTGAGCATGAGTAGCGGTCGAATCGTACAAATCATCGGCGCAGTCATCGACGTGGAATTTAATCGGGAAAATGTTCCGAAGGTGTACGACGCGCTGTCGGTAACCTCCACGGGGTTGACCCTGGAAGTGCAGCAGCAGCTGGGTGACGGCGTGGTACGTTCCATCGCCATGGGCCCGTCCGACGGTTTGTCGCGCGGCCTTGAAGTGACCAATACCGGCGCACCGATCTCCATCCCGGTGGGTGAAGAAACGCTCGGCCGTATCATGGATGTACTGGGTAACCCCATCGACGAGAAAGGCCCGGTGAACGCCCGCGAAACCGCACCGATTCACCGCAAGCCACCTTCCTATGAAGATCAGCGCGGCGGCAACGAGCTGCTGGAAACCGGTGTGAAGGTCATCGACCTGATCTGCCCGTTCGCCAAAGGCGGTAAGGTCGGCCTGTTCGGTGGCGCCGGCGTGGGCAAGACGGTGACTATGCTCGAGCTCATTCGGAACATCGCGATCGAGCACTCGGGGCTGTCGGTGTTTGCAGGGGTTGGCGAGCGCACCCGCGAAGGCAATGACTTCTACTACGAGATGGAAGAAGCGGGCGTTCTGGACAAGATCTCTCTGGTGTTCGGCCAGATGAACGAGCCGCCCGGCAACCGTCTGCGCGTGGCGCTCACGGGCCTGACGCTCGCAGAGAAGTTTCGCGACGAAGGCAAGGACGTGCTGCTGTTTGTCGACAACATCTATCGCTACACCCTGGCGGGTACCGAAGTATCGGCACTGCTCGGACGTATGCCTTCCGCTGTGGGCTACCAGCCGAACCTCGCGGAAGAAATGGGCGTGCTGCAGGAACGGATCACCACCACCAAGACCGGGTCCATTACCTCGGTGCAAGCGGTATACGTACCTGCCGACGACCTCACCGACCCGTCGCCGGCGACCACCTTTGCGCACCTGGACTCCACGGTAACGCTGTCTCGTGCGATCACGGACCTCGGCATCTACCCGGCTGTTGACCCGCTTGACTCCACGTCGCGCCAGCTCGACCCGAACGTGGTAGGTCAGGAGCACTACGACACTGCACAGCGCGTGCAGCAAGTGCTGCAGCGCTACCAGGAACTGCGCGACATCATCGCCATTCTCGGCATGGATGAGCTGACCGAAGAAGACAAGCAGCTCGTGTATCGCGCTCGCAAGATGCAGAAGTTCTTCTCTCAGCCCATGTTCGTGGCGGAGCAGTTCACCGGACAACCGGGCGCGTTCGTATCGCGCGATGATACGGTGCGCAGCTTCAAGGCCATTCTCGACGGCGAGCACGACGACCTGCCGGAAGATGCGTTCTACATGGTCGGCAGCATCGAAGACGCGATCGAGAAAGCCAAGGGGATGCGGGCGTAAGTCATGGCTACCATGCACTGCGACATCGTCAGCGCTGAGAACGAGATCTTCTCAGGTGAAGTGATTATGGTGTCTCTGCGAGGCACCATCGGCGAGCTGGGTATTCGGCCTGGACACGCGCCGCTGCTCACGGGTGTGCATCCGGGAGCGGTGGAGCTCACCTTCGAAGATGGTGAAACGGAGCTGTTTTTCGCTTCTGGAGGCTTCCTCGAGGTACAACCCGGTGTGGTCA
>JAUILW010000003.1 GCA_030432795.1 Gammaproteobacteria bacterium | reverse complement strand
TGCCGCCGCCCAAGCCGCCAAGGACGCGCTGAACGCCAGCCGCGACGTCAGCGAGCTGGCCTACTTGGTGATGGGCGTGGGCATCCTGCTGATCGTCGGGCAGGCGGTCAATGCGTTCATGAACCGCCCGGGCAAGGCGAACCCCGACTGGACGTGGATGGTGCAGCAGTTCTTCGACCAGCTTGTGCTGGTGAACCAGAAGCACGCCGACAACGGGCAGGCCCACTTGGAGTGTCTCGCCAAGCTGCGGGAGACGGACGCCCACCTGTGCGAGCTGGTGGCGGAAGTGAACACCGGCGTGGCGCGGGTCGAGCAGCGGCAGACGGCGACGCACAGCGTGGTCGTCAAGGCGCTGGAGATCGCGGAGAAGCACGTCGAGGGCGCCGACCTGAAACGCGACATTCAGGAACTCAAGCAGCGGGCGAAGGAGGGCAGATGAAGTTCCTAGCCATCATCCTGTTCACGCTTTGGCTGTGCGTCAGTTGCGGCGCCCAAGAGCCCACCCCTGCGCAACTCGATCATTCGGTGATTGTGCAGCCGCAGATTGTGGTGGAGCAAGAACAAGGCTACGGCGTCAAGGGTGTGCTGCGGATCAGCGGCCTGCAACATATCCCCAATGTGTTTGCACCAGGCGACAGCCAAGCCAGGATTCAAGCGGCCCTCGACCGCGACGGATACGCCTACCTGCTGCCGGGCACGTACACGCTGCGGGAAACGCTGACGCTGCCCAAGCGGTACGGCTGTGCTCTCATCGGCATGGGAGGCAGTTCATGCCACGTACCCGGCGGCATCCATCCTGGTTTAATCTCCAATGGCGCCGTGGTGCTTAAATGGGCAGGGGCACCAGGTGAACCGATGGTGCGTGTCCGTGGAGCGGAATGGCGGCTGGACGGCTGTTCCCTCCACGGACCCGCCAGCATCGGCCTGCTAGTTGAAAACGACAACGGCGGCATGGGCACCGGCAAAGGCTACGTGCCATCGCTGACCGTTTGCGGCTGCGAGGTGGGGGTTCAATTTGGCAAGGTGGCGACGGGGGACAACGGTGATGTATCTAGTTTCGGAAGACTCACAGCCTACGATTGCGGAACGGTGGTCCGCGTTATCGCCCCGCTCGGATTTGAGTTGCACTTCGGCTATGTCCGAAACGCCCGTTGCCCGGTGGTATTCGATTGCCGTGCCGGCGGCGGCCTGCACTGCTATGGCGGGCAAACCCTGGAGCGCGGCGGCACAGTCCTCCGCCTGGGCGCGGTCAATCCAACCGCCAGCCGCTACACCATTCGAGGCTGGCACGTCGACGCGCCCGCGGCCGCCTCCGGTTTCAAAATCCTGGAGTGCGTCGATCGCTCCTGGGCGGACGTGACCGCCGAGGTTTTTCTCCCCCAGCTCCCGTACCCAACACCGATCGCCAAAATGATCGGCCCGGTGTCGCTGAAACTGGAGCGGTGCAGCAACCTGCGGCCGAGTGCGGTGCTTGGCATCGGGCACGCCGCGGGCACGCCGGTGGTGATTGCGGACGGTTGCCGCCTGCGCGGCAAGTGGGACGGCGCCAAGCTGCTGACCGGGGAGGGCATGGCGGTGATGCGTGACTGTTTTGACAACCGAGGTGTGATTCAATGAGAACCGTTCTAGCATTCCTGCTGCTAGTTTCGAGTGTGGCGGCGCAAACCCTGCCTACCACCGACATGATCCTGCACCTCGACGCGGCGGACCTCTCCGCAGCGGGCGACGGCGGCGCGATCAGCGGCACGTGGCCTGACCAGAGCGCGGCGGGGAACAACGCAACCGCCGTGAGCGGCCCACTGTTCGACGCGGACGGGATTGGTGGACTGCCCGCAGTCAACTTTGCTTCGGGCGGCTACTTCAGCCTGCCGACTGACTTTAAGCCCACGACGCTTGACGTTTACATTGTGGCTTATCTGAGTTCCGCAGCGGCCAACACTTCGCCATTCTGCACGGATAGGTGGGGCTCGCCATCGTTCACCGGCTACAACTTCTACGTCCTGTCGACCCGCAACACCTACACCCAGGCAGGGGACGGCACCGGGGCGACTTCTAGCGACCGGGCTGGCCGCGTGGGTTCGACGCAGACTGCGGACCTCGTGCCGCTGACGACCGACTGCATCCTGCAAGGCAGGTGGCGGAGCACGCCCTACAGCACCACTTCCGCCATCAACGGAAAAGATGTGGTCTGGATATCCCCAGGCAGCACGCTCGGCGCAACGGGCGGCAGCGTAGCCTACAACCCCTTGGCAGCAGGTAGAGTGGGCGGCAACCAGGAGGGCGGTTCTTTCGCGGGACGCATCGCCGAAGTGGTGGCGTACTCCACCATTCAAAACGGGCGCGACCGGCGGCGCATTCTCAAGTACCTGGCACGCAAGTACGGCGTGACCGTGGCCACCCCACGCGGTGACGGGCTGTCTTTAGTCAAAGTGCCGCAGTCAGGCGCCTGGACCGAACGCGAAACACTGACCGCAGAAGGCCACCCACGCTATGGGCTCTACCCCGGCGACCCCGACCGTGTGATAGGCAGCGGTGGCCCCAAGTTCTGCATGACCCGCACGTATGACGGCAGCGAATACCGGATTGTGGCCCACTACGATGCGGTGCGAAACCTTGTGATTCACCGCTCGATAGACGGCGGAGCGTGGACGACGTTTAACTTTGACGGCATCGACAAAACGCAAGTGATTCACCGTGGCGACGGGCACAGCTACGTTTCGCTGGAGCTAACGAGTGCGGGCATTTTGCACGTATTCTACGACCACCACAACAACACCATCCGCTACACGAGATCAAACGCAGCGGTAGACACCTGGACCGGCGCGACCACGGGCTCTACTTCGCTGCTGCTGGGCACGAATGAAAGCCAAGCCTCTTACGTGGTTCCAATGCGTGGCCGCACGGGATCGATGGGCTATCTGTGGTTCCGCGACGGGGGCAACGGCAACGGCGATCAGTTCTTGTATCAATGGAACGGCACCGATTGGGATGCAGGACCTGCAACGGGCACGGCGGGCAAGTTGATCGACGGCAAGGGCTCCAGCCCCACCGAGAATGCCTACATGTTCGGGCCTATGCAATTCGACAGTCAGGGCCGCGGCTGGGCGGTCTGGATGTGGGATGAGGGCGGCGGGGTGACCGAGCGCCACGATATTTGCGCGATGCGACTAGAGGCGGATGATTCCGCCTGGCAAGAACTCGACGGCTCGGCAGTAACGGTTCCTGTAGTTCAGGGCGCCGCCTCAGAGCCGATAGCGGAAACCATCGCCCAAGACAGCGGGCTCAGCGACGGCAGCTTCGCCATCGACGGGGAGGACGTGGTCCACGTTGCCTACCTGCGTGAAGACGGCAGCGGCAACCTGCAAGTGTTCCACCTGCACTCCACGGGCGGAACCTGGGCGACGGAGCAAGTCAGCAGCTACGGCGCGGGCTACGCATGGCGAGACAACACCAGCGGCCCCGTCTGTCTGGCGAAGGGAAAAACGGTTCACATCCTAATCCGTGAATCAGCCGCCAGCACGCCCACGGCACGCCACGAGCTTTGCCGCTACACGAAGGTGGGCGACGGTTCATGGACCCGCACGGTAGTGGCGGAAGGCCCCGACTGGCAGCACTGCGGCCCGGTGGTTGACTTTGATGCGTGGTGGGACAAGGGCGAGATCATCTTGCTTGCGCCCTCTGACGAGGAAACGAAGTACACGGCGGAAGATAACGCCAACAGCGCCGCGGCATCCATCGGCGTGACGCCCGGCAGCAACGGGCGCGAAACCATCAACAAAGTGCGTCAGGCAATCCTCGCTAAATAGCATGCGCAGCATCCTCACCATCCTGATCGGCCTTGTGCTCTGCGGCTCGGCGTGCGCGGAAGCTCCCACCAGCGGCATGCTAGCCCGCTACTTCGGACCAGGCTCGACCTACGGGGCGAGCACGAGCGTTGCGGACGTTGCGGGCGGCGACTTTGTAGACACCGAATCGGCTGACGGGATTCTGGCGATTCCTGGCGCTGACCTGAGCGGGAAGAGTAGCTCGACGCTTTCGTTTACGTTTCAGAGCACGGACACAGTCGGCGTTATTTTCAGTCGGGGAATAGCTGCGTCGCCGTACCTCTTGCTGTTTAGCCAATTTAGTTCGGACACGAACTTACATAGCGGATCAGGCACGATAACCGTGACGGTTGACGGCACGCCGTTCACTGGTGGCAGAGATGACTTCCAGTCTATAGCGTGCGACGGCGACGCACATGAGGTTGTTCTTAGCGGAGTCGACTTTACGGCAAACGCGGCGTGGGCAGCAAACGGACTTTACGTGGGCGGGTACGATACTGGATTGTTCAACCTCACCGGCACAGTCTCCAACCTAACCCTAGACGGCCACGCCTACACCAATGGAAACCGTGGCACGCTCCAGGGCGGCGACACCCTAGCAACCTTGCACGTAGGCACAGGCAACGGACCCGGCGGCAATCTGGCTAATCACGGGGTGGTGCTGGATGGTTCGGCGGACTACGTCAACATCCCCCACGCGACCGCTCTGAACGCCTACCCGATCACTGTTGCGTTCTGGGCGAAGACCACGACCAACGACGCTTCCGTGCGTGGCGCTTTCGTGAAGTATCAATCAGGTTCAGGGAACGGGTGGTCCACCCACCTAGCGAACGGGACCCTGTACGGCTGGTATTGGGGTGCGACTTCCGGGAATCGCGTGTACGGCAGCGGCAACGGGGTGTCAGCGGGCGCGATGAATGACGGCGAGTGGCATCACTGGACGATGGTTGTCGATGCGAGCGGAATGACCTGGTACAAGGATGGCGCAGCGGTTGGAGCCCCCACGGCATGGACGGGAACGCCGCAGGCTTCTTCCTCGACTTTTGCTATGCAGGTAGGGCAATACTCAACCTTCAAGTTCCCTGGCTCTATCGCTGACGCCATTGTCTACAACCGTGCCCTCTCGCTATCTGAAGTGGGCCAAGTCTACGCGGAAGGGGTGGACGCTCCTTCGGCCTTAATCCGCCTGCGTGGCATCGGCGGCAAACTACAAACCATCAACGGGTCACCCGTAGGAGTTTCTCAATGATCCGCTCGTTAATCCTCACACTGCTACTCGCCAGCACGACCTTTGCCGCCAACGAGCTAACGGCCCTCGTGCCCAGCAGTTCGTCAGGCGTCTACGCCGTCATCCGCAACCCAGCCAACAACGGGCAGGGCTACGACGTTACCACCGACGACGGCAGCACCTACCTAACGTACGACCGTACCGACGCAGACCAGCAGATCGCGATGGGATCGGCCATTGCCGTAGGAGTGGGAGACGAGCGGCAATTCGCCACGCTGCCTAGCGGGCTGAGCACTTCCGCCGAGTACGTCTATGACGTTTATGACTCAGCGGATGAGTTGATCGGCACGTTTCGGTTTTTGCCGGGCTACTCCGCCCAGAGCAGCCCAGACGTAAACGTGGCGAGCGTGGACGCCGACGCGATTGAGGCGGGCGACTTCGCCACGGGCGCGATCGACGCCGACGCGCTGGCGAGCGACGCGGCCAGCGAGGTGAGCAGCGCAATCCTGGGCGCGAGCGCCGCGGCGTTTGTGACCAACGGCACGCTCGGGGCGATCATCAACGATTTGGAAAATGGTGGGCGGCTCGACGTTATCTTCGACAGCACTGACAGTGTTGTTGATTCAACCGCAACGAACGTGACGACAGCGCTAGGAAACACAATCGCCATCCTGGCCGACACGGAAGTTATCGGGCCCACCGGCGGCGGCTTGACCTCCCTGGCGACGCAGGCGAGCGTCAACACGATCGATGGCATCATCGACAACATTTACACCGCGTTCGAAAACGATGGCGGGGTCTACCGACTGACCACCAACGCCTTCGACCAGGCGCCCAACCCCGACCTCTCGGTGGTGACCGACGCGATCGCGGCGCTCAACGACCTGGACGCGGCGGGCGTGCGGGCGGCGCTGGGCATGGCTACGAACGACCTGGACACGCAGCTCGACGCGATCGTGCAAGACACGGGGACAACGCTGCCGTCGCAGATCAGCGGAATTAGCAGCGCGGGCACTCCGAGCCTGCTGCAGTCCACCACGCTGTCTTCAGTGACTGACCAGCGGACGGTGGTCCTGGCGGCCGGCTCCGCGGACGACGACGCGTACAACCTGCGGCTGGCGGTGATCACCGACCAGAGCACTTCGACCCAGAAGGCGGTCACCTGGATCCGCGACTACGACGGCGGCACTAAGACCGCCTACTTGGGTTCGACGCCCGGCTTTACCATCGCCGCGGACGACCTGATCTCCATTCTGGCTCAGGAGTACCGCCACACCGACATCAACCAGGAGAACGTGCCCACCGCGCGGACCTTCGTGCTGGAGCCGAACGACGCGTTGGGGCTGCAGGGGGACGCCACGCGCAGCCTGACCGTGGGGGACACCCGCACCTTCGCGGTCGACTTCCGCAAAGACCTGCCCGCGGGTGGCCGTGTGGCGACGGTCGCCAGCGCGGCGATCTCCTCGGGGACTTCCGGCGGGGTGACTTTCGGCGAACTGGGCCGCGACCGCGGCCAGGCCAAGGTGCAGATGACCGGCGTGACGGCCGGCACCTACGTGATTCGCGTGACCGTGATGTACGACACCGGGGTGACCGCCATCGGCGATGTCACCCTCAAGGTGGCCGACTAGGAGGTATCTGCGATGAGTTATCTGATGGGCAACGACCCCGAGATCGACAGCATTCTCGAGTCGCTCGGCATCGCCATCGACCCCCAGGAGGTGGGGGAGATCGTGATCCGGATCCCTGTGGACGAGGCGGTCACCGTCGAGATCGAGCATCTGGTGGGGCGGAACTCGCTGGAGCCGGCCGCAATCACGGACCGGTACCGGCTTGTGAAGATCGACGCCCCGCCGTCCATCGCCCCCGAAAGTTAGTTTGCCCGTGGCGAAACCGAGTTGGCCTGATGAGCACAAACAGAATCTACGTGGCGTTCTGCGGAGAGTGGGAGGAACGATCTTGCGTCGGGGTGTACGCCACCCGCGCCGCGGCCGAGTTCGCCTGCCGGTACCGGGGCGACGACCAGGAGCACGACATCGAGGAGTTCACGCTCGGCGAGCTGCCCTCGCACCAGCCCGGCCTGCTGCCGTTCCGGGTGTGGGTGTCGCGCGAGGGCAGGATTACCGGTTGCTGCGCCATCGACGGCGTGGCCGTGAAGCCGCCCTACGAGCTCGCTGAGTACGTCGGCCCGGAAAACGACCGCTGCGTCGACCTGTGGGCCAGGGACACGGCACACGCCATCCGCGGGGCCCTGCGGCTGCGTGATGCGGTGCTTGCGTCGGGACAGGGGTGGGGCTTGCCGGAACGGCTGCCGGCGACGACGGGCGTGGTGTGCGTGGTCACCCGCGCGGACCTCGCGGAAGACTCCATCTCGCACCCCCACCTTGCGTTAGGAAAAGACCCCTCCGATGCCAAGCTGCCTTGACTGCATGTACCACCTCGAAGAGGCCGGCAGCCGGGGGCGCTGCTTCCGGTACGCGCCCAACCCCAACCAGGAGGGGGGCGCCGGGCCCTACGAGTTGCCCGTGGTCCCCCCGCAGTTCGTTTGCGGCGACTGGAAGGCCGCCGGTCTTGCGTCGTCGCACAGCGGTTGGCAGGCCGCCGGCACGACCCCCCCCGCCGCCGGCTGGTACGACACCGCCCAGTCCGGCGTGACAACCGTCAGGCACTGGGACGGGTCCGCGTGGTCCGGCCTGGGCGCCCCCGATTGCTGGCGGTAGCATCCTTGCGTCAGGGCTGACGGTCTACTATCACAGAGTAGGGGAAACCGCACGCATTCTGGAGTCCAACGCCCGCCATGAAGCCGCTTCTTGCGTCGCTGCTCAGCGCTCTTCTTGCCGCCTGCCACGCCCACGCCGAGGAGGTGGATTTTGACAAGCCGGCTATTGGCATCCTGATGTCGGACCTGCAGGACAACGCGAAGCTGGCGGGAGATGCCGGGCTTGACCTGCCCACCCAGCGGGGCGTGATCGTTAAGGGGGTGTGGGACGGCGGACCGGCGGATAAAGCAGGCCTGCAGGCGCTGGACGTCATCACGCACGTTGGCGGCCAGCGGGTGTCTACCGAGGCGGAAGCCAGCGAGGCGCTTGCGTCAGCGGCCGTCGGCAAGGAGGTCAAGCTCCGCATCTACCGCCCCCAGGGGACGAAAGTCAAGGTACGCTGGCGACGCCGCGCGGTGGACGTTACCCCGTGCGCCTACGGCGAGTTTCTTGCCAGCCAGTTCGACAGCGAGTTTGACGAAATAGCCCGGGTCACCCGTTACCAGATGAAGAACGTCGAGTACGACCCGAAGAAGGGCGGCACGGGCGTTGTCTTTTGGGTGGAGCAACCGGCCGGAAAGCCGGGCTATGCGGTCATGCGGGTCCGCTACAACGCGGAGGACTGGTTGTTCGTGCGTCACGCGTTGTTCACGTTCGGCGGCCACCGGGTGCAACTGGAGGGGCTGAGCTTCACCCGCGACAATACGTCCCGCATCTGGGAGTGGTGCGACTTGCGTTGCGACGGCAGCGACCACAGTGAGGCGGTGCGAGGCCTGATTGCCAGGCTGGCGACCGGGGAGGATTGCACGATGGTTCTCTTTGGCGAAAAGTACCGGCACGATGAGGACCTGCCCAGCCTGGTCGGCGGCCAAGCGCGGGTGATCGAAAACTTCTTGTCACTGAGGGGATGGGGGGAGTGACCTTGCGTCACCCGTTCTTGCGTCAGTCTACCACGCCGGGCATCCCCAGCAGCCCCCGGGCCTGGTTGAGCACCTCGGCCACCCGCTGGTGATCGTCGACTATCTCGCGCGTGATCGGGTCCTCGGGCATCTTGGCGCGGATCTCCTGGACCACGGCGGCCATCTTGCGGTAGGTCGCCTCAAGCTGGGGGTAGAACTGCCGCAGGTGGTGTTCCTGGTGGCTGGTTTCCCAGTGCTTGACGATCGTGCGGACCGCCTCGTAATTGGGGTAGTTGACCATCGGTCGCGCCTTTCTTGCGTCAGCCTGATAAGCCCACCCGCCCGGATGCCACGACAAGCGGCAGAGCCGAGCGGGTGAGAGATTGGATCAGCAGAAGTTCGCCATACGGAAGCCGCCAAAGTCGATTACCACGAGCGTTCCGCGAGCGGCGCCTTTGGTGGGCTGCACATTGTGCCAAACGCCGTGGGGGAGGTCTTCTAAATCGCGGTCCTGCTTTGCTTCGCCCCACTGAGCCGCGAAGTCGGCCAGGGTGTCTGCGGTCGCGGACAGCGTGTCGCTTCCAAACCCGTAGCCGGCGTCGTCAAGGCGTTCCTCGCAAAGCTCGCGGGCGGCGACTTCGTTTTCGTAAGTGCGGTCCAGTGTAATCATCGTTTTTTCCAATCTCTCAGGGCTGGCGGGTCTCAGTTGCCCGCACTGGTTAGTGTAAGTAGTCCGATCTTGCATCGCTATCTTGCGTCACTTCCTGGCCGGCCGGTACTTGCGTCGCACGCGCAGGTTGTAACCGTGGTTCTCCAGTTCTTGCCGCAGCGGGGCAATCTCCTCCAGCCTGCTGGGGCGGGACCGCTCGACCACCTTGCCGTAGTTCGCTGCGCCCTCGCCACCCCTGGCGGTATAGCTAAGGCAGCACCGCGCGTATCGCATCGAATCGATCTCGGGGAACAACGCTTGAACCAGACCATTGGGCCACGTGCGGAACACGACGGTTGTAGGGGGGTGGTATCTTGCCACGGTATTAGCTCCTGAGTTCTTGCGTCGATCTTGCGTCACGCTCTTGCGTCAGACGACGAGGTCGCCATGCCTGCGCATGCCCGCCTCAACATCCTTTGCTATCTGTCTGGTCACCCGGTCGATCTCTTGCGTCGACCAGCCGCTCGCCTCGCACGTGGGCGCGATCTTGCGTCGGATCATGCCCGGCAGCAGGTCGACCAGCGGCGCCGGCAGCATGCCCAGCCGCAGCGCGTTGGCGTAGTTGCGGCCCATCTGGTGCGTCAGGTCGACCAGGCCGACCGCCAGCGCGTCGACGTCGACCGTTATCCCTTGGTAGTGGTTCACCGCTCTTGCCTCCGGTGGGGTTCTTGCGTCAGTCCAGGCCGAGCCGGGCACGGAGCCTTGCCTCGGCGGCCACCCGGCCGTCTTGCGTCGCTTCGGCCGTCAGGTGGCGGGCGATGCCGAACACCCACAGCGTGCCGCGTGGCAGGTCGAGTTCAGCCCGAACCTGCTCGGCGAGCGCGGCGGCCCAGCTTGCGTTTGTGTTAGGCGTCACGGCTGCGCCTCCCCTCTTGCGTCGGCCGGGGGCTCCCACAGCGCGTAGAGGTAATCCTCCCCCTCGACCGTGCGGATGTCCTCTTGCGTCGGGTCGAGATCCTCGACGTCAAAGTCGCGCACCTCGACCGCCAGGCCGGGCGGGATGCCCACAATGTCCTGGATGATTCCGCCTTCCATCACGATGATGATTCGTTGCGACATAGCTCTGCGCTCCTGGATAGGGGTTAGGGAATCTTGCCGCGCCGCTAGAGGTTTTGCGTCAGAATCGCATTGTCGAAACTCGCCCGCCGGGTGCGGGTCATCGACCAGCGGGAACTGGCAAACCGCTCGGCGATATACTCGCGGAGTTCGATGCCGTCCCAGTCCAGCGGCATGCGTGACACTTTTTCCAGAATGTCCGCCTTGATCTCGCTGACCAGTTCGCACACAAAGTCGCGCTTTTCTTGTTCGTTCAACATCGGTCGGCCCTCGTGTCAGGTGTTGCCGCTGTCTCACTTGCAGCGGATTGCCCCGTGCCGGTTGCGAAGCCGGCTAGCGCGGTGCGGGGCGTGTCTTGCGTCAGGCTAGCTCGTGCAACTTCGGTTCAACCGTGACCCTGACGACTCCCCCCCGCGAGCGGCGTTTAATCCTCTTCTCGGCCGCCGCCTCCATCCACTCGCGGTGCTTCTTCTCGCTGGCTTGCCGCGCCGCGTCGCGCAGGGTGTTGTAAATCCCGTGCAAGAGCCAGTAGCGGTCATTGGATGAAAAGTGCTCCACCGCCACGAAGCAGAGGCTATGGCTTAGCTTGTGTCGCTCTTGCCCGCCCCCGTGGCGCACGACTAGCCAGTACTGCCCGCCGTTCTTCACTAGCTGGAAGTGGAACGCGTGCGAATCCAGGCCGCCGCAGCGGCCCGGTTCATCCCACAGGGCGGTTTCGCCTTCCTCTAGTTCGGGCGCGGTAACGGGATAGGTGGACTCGGTCCGACCGTCCCACGAATAGCCGGGTTTTCCGTTGACGTTAGGAGTCTTGCAGCAGCACATTTGATTTCTCTCCTGGGTAGGGGTTAGTTCTTGCGTCGGGCGTGCTTGCGTCAGTCGGCCATATAACCATGGCGGACCATGAGCGGCCGCAGCCGCTCGCACGCGTTGTAGTATCGGGCCACGTGCAGTTCCCGCCGGGCGCTGCGAACGTCGTGGTACGCGCTCCAGAACTTGCGGTTGAAGGAAACCCACAGCCGCAGAATGGAATCGCTATCGCGTAGGCTCTTGTGTCGGTTCATTGCCGGCCACCTTTCTTGCGTCAGAGCGGATTCCCTTGGCCGTCAAAGTCGATCGAGCCGAGATCGTCGAACGGGTCGGACGGTTCGTCGTCGATTTCGTAAACTTCCCGCGAACACACTTCAAACGCGCGCATCTCGGCCGCTATTTTTGCGTCGGGCGCCTGGAGCCAGTCGCGGAGCATATCGCACCACCTGGCGTCGAAGGCCTCGCAGTAGTTCGCGTAGGGTCGGAACTTGTAGAACCACAGCTCGGCCGCCTCGCGGGTCTCGGCAATTACCAGGTCGATCAGCATTTGCGGTTCGTCGGTGCAGTAGCCCACCACAAACCAGCGGCTTTTCGCTGGGCTGGCCGTGGCGGATTCGGTCACGTGTTCTTGCGTATTCATAGGTAAAACACTTTCTTGCGTGGGAATGGTGGGAGAAAAGAAACGGGGGGAGCGCCGGCCGTCGCTACTGAGCACGGCGCCCCACCCCGCAACCCCTATTCGGCGCGGACGATCTCGCCTTCGCACTTAACACCGCTGGCGCGGTTGATCTCCAGGGCCGCGATTAGATAGCCCTCGGCCAGCGCCTTGTCTTCAAAGGCGGTCGACCGGCAGAGCTTGACCCCGCCCAGCAGCAGGGCGCCGTTGACGGCCCACAACTTGGCCCGCCAAGCTTCCGGGCTGAACAACTGCGGCCCGGCCGCTTGCGTCGGCGCCGCTGGCGGCTCTTGCGTCGGTTCCTCTTGCGTCACCTCTTGCCGCTCGACTACGACAATAGCCACGTTGACGGCCGTACGCTTGAACGCGTCCGCATTCTTGAACGCGGCGCCGAGCGGGGTAACGGCGACAATCTCGAATTCGTCGAGCATGCCGCTAAGCTCTTGCGTCAGCCGCTCTTGCCCGACGTCGGGAATCAGGCAGACTACCCGCCCGCCTGGATTTAGGAACGCCATCGCGTGCCGTAAGTGGTGGAACGCCGCGCCCCGCTCGTAGGGTGGATTCATTACCACCCGATCATAAAGGTGCAGCGCCTTGGCCGGATCGGCCGCGAGAAAGTCCGCCCCGATCAGCCGCGCCGCCCGATCGCCGTTGTCGGCCGTGCGCAGGTAATCGTAGAGCTTTGGGTTGATTTCGTACGCGGCTACCTTGTTGGTGTCCGGTTGCTTCGCCCGGATGGCCGCCAATAGGTCACCCTTGCCCGCGCTCGGCTCCAGTACTTCGCAATCGCGGTCAATATCCGCCTCTTCGACCATCCGAGCGGCTACGTCCGCCGGCGTGGGGAAGAATCCCGGAATTTCGCAAAACTGGAGATCGGCTAGCGCTGTCCGCCGCTCTGCCGCAGCGGTCGCGCTTGCGTCGCTTCCGTCAATCATCGCCTGCAGCGCACGGGCCGCCGGCGTGTCTAGCCGGTAGTCTTGCGACGGGATTACGTCGTAATAACCTTCCCGGCCGTGCTCGCGCCCTTTCTCGACCAGCGGCAAGACGTCTTTTTTGGTCCGCAGTCCTGCCAGGCAGGCGGGAACGCTGCCCGCCTCGTGCGCGTCGGCCAGCGCCCGCAGAGCGGATTGCCCGCGTTCCATGTTGTCGGCCACGTGGCAGCGGGTTAGGTATTCCCGATTCCGTTTCGGCGTGGGGTTTTGCGTCATCGGCCGGCGGCCGTCGTCGATGGCCGTTTGCATCCCGTCGGCCAGCTTGCGGAGCCGGGCGGCCACGTCGGGCCGCTCCCCGGTCGACCTTGCGTCGCTGCCTTGCGTCGCTTCGCCCTGGATGGAATCGGCGAACGCCAGCGCCTGCGCCTCGGTGGTAAATGCGAACCCGCCCGGCGTCTTACGCCACTTGCGGGAATACCACCCGCCGGCCGCCTGGCAATCGTCGCGCAGTTCCTCGAAGCGGTCCCGGTCGACCCGATCGGCCAGCACGACAAGCCAGAAATCCTTGCCGCGCTTGTCGTGGTAGTGTTTTTGCACCTCGGCCACGCGGGTCGACCTTGCGTCGGCGCCTTGCGTCGATTTTGCGTCGGTTTCTTGCGTCAGTTCGACCACAAGCGAGTGCGTCGCGCGGGTCGATTCGTGGCAAGCGCCGGTGCGCTCCACGCCCACAATCTGCGAACCGGGCAGCAGCGCGGCGCCTTGCGTCGCCCGCCACACGTAATAGCGCAGCTCCTCGCGATCTTCCGGACCGAATAGCCCGCGCTGGCCGAGATCGTCAAACGCCACGCCCTGCGCCTCGCACAAGAGCCGGCCGACCCGTTCCATTGTGGCGGGCGATATCTCGCGGGATTCGTGGACATACTTAGCGCGGCCCAGCACTTGCTCCACGGCCGAACCGTACGCCGAGCCATCATAGGTCGACATATCTTGCATGCTGTCAAAGCTGCTGTCTTGATACTTGCGGGCAATCTCCTTTACCTGCGCGGCCGTCGGCCCGTCTTGCCATTTGACGTCGACCGAATCGCCCATTGAAAACGAATCGGACCGGACCGAGAATGCGATACCGGGGAACGCTTGCGTCAGTTCGCGTTTTAGATTCTTAGCGGCCCTGGCCTGGCTGGATATCTTGCCATCATCGGCCACGGCGCCCGGATACTGCGCCTCCAGCTCGGCCACGTGCTGCGCCTTCTCTCTCGCATGCTGCGATTGCTCCGCATCCAGGCGGCGCCGGTTAGCCTCTTGCGTCGCGAGCCGATCCGCCTCCTCTTGCGGGGTGCGGCGCTGGTCGACCGTTACCAGTTCTAGCGCTTTGGTTTCGGCCGCGATATCGTCCGCCAATGCCTTGGCGTTTTTTTTGCTGATTGTCCACGCGTAGCGCTCGCCGATCTTCTCCAGGCTCGCCCAGCACGCGGCCGACGGCTCGCCCATCATTGGCGTTTGTTCCGACACGTGGCCGGAATCGGGCCCAGTGTTGACGCCGGATAGCACGCGTTCCGTTTTGCCGCGCCAGATATGCGCAGAAATCGCTTTTTGCACGCGTTTGACCTGGAGCGGTCCGGCGCCATCGATTGTAAAACGGCCGAAAGCCTGGTTAGAATGCGACATAGCTTTAGATCCTTGGATAGGGGTTTAGAAGTTAGCCCGGCCGACCGGTGCAACGGCCGGCCGGGCGATTCTTGCGGCGTTTAGCCGATGCGGTTTTTCATCGCTTCCGCGTAAGCGCGAGCGCGGGTATTGAAAATGCCCATACTCTCAGAGTTGAAATCAGCCGCATTGCGGCAATCATGAGCAACCGGCATTAGAACGCCGTGCGATCCGACGCTAGTCTCAGAAGAAGGCAAAACGCCGATAGCCGCACAATCCGTTTTTTCGGTTGAAAGCAGCAGCGTAACAACACTGTTGCCCGGCTCGTTGATCGCTTCCGAAAGGTTCGCCAGTAGCTTGGCGTCAATCGAAACGGCTAAGCGATCTTGCATCGTCGGGACCGCCTGCGAGACTCGCGGGAAGCGCCCGTCGGGGTATTCGCCTACGCGGCCATTGCACTCCACCCGGCCATTTAATGAGACCGAATTAGCGCGCCGGCTGGTAGGCTTGCGCAGGACGTCGGCCGGAATCAGCGCATAATCACGTGCCGGGCTGTAATCGGTTGCTTCGCACGCGATCCGGTCGCCAGTGTGTTCGATCGGAACAACGGCCATGACCCGGCCGTCGGTTGCGACCGCATAGCCGGTCCCGCCCTCTTCTTCCGCTACCGCGACACCTTGCAGCGCGTACCGGCTGGATGTCTTGTCGGTTACCTTGGCAATGTTCGTGCGGATTGTGACTTGAGCGTTCATCGTAGCTGCCTTTGGATAGGGGTTTTTGGCGCCAGGGCGCCGGGTCAAACGAATCTGGCTAGAGCGTAGTAATAGCGAGCCAGAAATAACGCAACGAAACGGGCGCCGATTCCCGTTGTGCAACACGGACAACGGCGCGGTTAAACAGCCTAGCGGCCGAATCGGAAACAACCCCGATCGGCGCCAGATTGTCGGACGCAAGAGAGATTAGAGCGGACCGAATCCGCCAAGATTGAATCTGATCGGCCAGCGTATGCGAACCGCTCAGCACGAAAGCAGCAGCGTAGTAGGTAGCGGTATAGTCGGCCGACTGGCCGAGCTGGCCACGGCCGCATAGGTCGATGGCCGCCCGGTGCGCTAACTGGGAAACCGACGGGGCGACAATCGATTGATACCATGTAGCAGCGAACCGCCATAACGGCCGCACAGCTTGCTTGAAAATCCGCAGCTCAATAGCGGTCCTCGCCAGCACTGCCTTGATCGGGGATAAAAAGCTTTGGGTTTTCATCGGTCGGAATCCTGAGATTTACCGGGGAAAGTGGCGTTTCCTTTGGTTTCATTATATCTAGTAATCGGTTCGATGCAATAGAAACCGATTGACTTTCCTATAAGAAAACCGAAATAATTCTCGCTATGAACGCAAAGAAGAAATCGCGGGCCGACGCTGCGCGAGAAAACGGGAAGTTGGGCGGGCGCCCACCAAAGATAGCCAGGCCTAAAACCGTGGCGCTAGTGTTGTCGGCCGAGCTACTCGGTGCCATCGATCAGCACGCCGCCCGCCTCGGTGTCAATCGGTCGGAAGCAATCCGGCACTTGGTCCGCTCGGCACTGGCGCCCAGCTCGGCGCCCGATCCGCCTGGCGCCGCCGGCCAGCCTGACGACACCCCCCACTAGCGGGTGCCGCAGGATTGATCACCCCCCCGCCTGGGGGGTGGTTCGGATGCGACCACCACCCGACGGGGGGGTACCCCTCGTCGGGTCCTTCCTCGGCCCGCGGCCGCGGGCCTACCGACCGGAAGGGTCAAAAAATGCAAACCGGTTTAGGGATACATGGCGAGCGTAGCAAGCAAAGCAAAGCACCGGGAGTTAATGCGCAAGCGCCGGCAGGCGGAGCGCGACGACCGCAACGAGGTCGGGAAGCTTGGGAAGGTCACCGCCAGAGTTCGGCGAAAGAAAGCGTTCGAGTCGCTGGAATACTTTCTTACGGAGTTCTTCCCAGAGTTGTTTTGCGATCCGTTTGGCGATGTGCAGAAAGAGTCGATCAGCCTTGAGGAGAATATCCTCACAAGCGGCACGGGGTATCTCAACAAGCTCGAGCCTCGAGGCTACGGCAAGTCGACGCGTTCAATCCTGGCAGCCGTGTGGGCGTGCCTGACCGGCAGGCAGAACTTCGTCATGGTGTGCTGCGACTCCACGGAGAAGGCGATGGACCTTCTAAAACTGGCGATCAAAGCCTTGTGCGACACGCCGAAGCTGCTGACCTGCTTTCCGGAGCTCAAGTGCTTCCACCACCTAGAGGGCAACAGCCACCGCTGTGCGTACCAGACCTACAAGGGCAAGTCGACGAAGATCAGCATCAAGGGCGACACGATCTGCTTTCCGGTGCTGGGAGAAGGGTTCGCGTCCGAAGGAGCGATGATCGTAGCACGTCCGTTCAAGAAGGCCCGCGGCAAGAACGTCGAAGGCCGCCGGCCAACGATCGTCATCCTCGACGACATCCAGTCCACCGAGGATGCGATGCAGCCGACGACGGTCCAAAAGCTGGTGAAGTTCCTGACGACAGACATCGCGTTCCTGGGGACCCGCAAGCACCCCGTGGCGATCATCAACAACGCCACCATCATCCAGCACGGCGACTATCCGAGTCAGGTTTCCAAGCTGGGAGCCTTTATGACTGTCCGTTACAAGATGGTCGAGTCGATGCCGGTGCACACCGATCTGTGGGACAAGTACCAGGAGATCCGAAAGGCGTTCGCGGCCGGCGACAAGGTCGACCGGGATCGGGCCGCCAAGGAGGCGCTGGAGTTCTACATCGCAAACCGCGACGACATGGATGCGGGCGTCGAGGTGACCTGGGAGTACGCCTACTCGACCCGGAAGTTCGAGATCAGCACCATCCAGGCGGCGATGAACTTCATCGCCGACTTCGGGCAAGCCGCGTTCGACAGCGAGTGCCAGAACGACCCGCAGGAGGAGCAAGGGCCACTCGACCTGCTGTCGGTCGACGAGATTATGGCGAAGACCAACGGCGTGCCGGCGAACATCATCCCTCTGGATTGCGACACCGTGGTGGCGATGATCGATGTGCACGACGAGATCCTCGACTACGAGGTGTGGGCGTACGACCGGTATTTTGGGGGCGCGAAGGTGCTGGGCGGAACGTGGCCGAACCAGCGAACCCTACTCTTCAATCACAAGACCCCACCGATCCCGCTGTCTTCGATGTACCCAGGCAGGACGGTTGTGGCGCAAGTCTGCATGGGTCTGGACGACCTGTGGGACCACCTGTTTAACCGCGAGTGGATGCGCGAGGACGAGGTGCCGCTCCGCATCAAATGTTGCTTTGTCGACGCCAACGGCGAGCACTCGGACGACATCAAGAAGGCCTGCCGGCAGTCGGAGTTCGCAGGCACCTTAGTGCCGTCGTTCGGTATGGGCATCACAGCGAAGCGGATCCCGATATCGAGGCTGCCCAATAACGTGGGCCGAACGGACATTGGTCCGGAGTGGGCGCCAAAGAAGACCAAGCCGGGTGAGATCAAGAGTGTGATCTTCGACGCCAACTTCTGGAAAACCCAGTTCCACCGTCAGTTGTCGATGCACCGCGGCGAGCACGGCGCCCTGATGATGCACCAGGCTGAGGGGGATACGCACCGGCGGTCAGCCGAGGCCTATCGCGCGGAGAAGCCGGTGGAGGTTACCGCCAACGGCAGGACGATCAACGAGTGGGGTCTGATCCCCGGCCGCGAGAACCACCCGTTTGACTGCGCGGTCGGTTGCATGGTGGCGGCGTCCTACGTGGGCGTGAAAGCGGTTGAGCGGAAGAGGAAGGCCAAGCAGCGGAAATCACTCAAGGAGCTCGCCGAGCAACGGTAATGGAACCCCGCAAGACGCTGAACGAGTTGGCGCAGGAAGCGTCGGGTGATCGCGGCATCCGCTGTCCAAAGTGTGGCGGGGCCCACTGCCCGGATGTCACGGGTGACGGCAAGCCAAAGACGGAGAAGAACACCGAGGTGGTCAAGACGATGGCCAAGGGGCCCCGGTTCAGTATCCGACGGATTCGCCTGTGTCGGCTCTGCGGCAACCAGTTCAGCACTTACGAAAGGACTGTGAGCGACCAGTGACAGTATCAGAAATCGTCGAGGCCTTCAAAGAGCAAGGGTATGCTGACGCCACCACCCTGAGCGAATCGGGCATGCGGATGGCCCGCAACCTCGCACCGTCGCATCTGATTCTGGAAGATGATGGCGGTGTCTACTGGCTGGCGCGGTGCGTGCGACTAGATAGCGTGAGTCATTTTCCGGAGTTCATCGTTTTCGGCCTTGTGGAAATCAAGGGATCCCCGCGCCGTTCAGGTGGCTGCGCAGCCACCTGACCATCCTCGGGATAAGTTACATGTAACCAAAGCGGGGTGCACAAGGCTGCGGTGGGTTCGAACAATCTGTTATAAGTCACTCTACCAATCGGGGACCGCGCCGTGAGCGCGGTTCGCGTCTAAGCCTGGCCGGCCAGCCAGCTTCGATGCCGTAAACATCGAGTCTTTTACGGGGACTCGCGCAACACCGCGCGCGTCCCCGTTTTTTTTGTCGCTCGAGTTTATGGCCATCTACACCGAAGCCGACCGCACCGCCGTCAAGGAAGCCCTCGTTGAAGCGGCTACCACGAACGTCGCGTCGGTCAGCATCCGGGGCCATCAGACCCGCACTTACACGCTGGACGAGCTGCGTGCGCTCCTGAAGGAGATCAACGCAGACCTCGCCGGCGCCAAACCCCACTTCGGCCTTCGCATGACGAAGCTGAAGCCCCCTGGCTGTGGTTGATGGGTAAGAAGTCCAAGAAGTCGAAGAAGAAGCTGGCGGCTGCTGCAGCCAGCCCTGTCGAGCGTGAACCGCTGGGCGCGGCCCAGGTGGTGCGCGTCCGCGGCAGTTACGACGCTGCCCGCACGACGACCGACTTCGAGAACTACTGGTCCAACACGGACCGCTTCGACGCCGACTCGGCGCACTCCCCCAACGTCCGGGAGACCCTGGTCCAGCGTTCGCGATACGAGGTGACCAACAACGGGTACGTCGACGGCATCGCGCAGACGTACGCCACGGACCTCGTCGGCACCGGACCAAAACTGCGGATGCAGACGGGCAGCGACCGGTTTAACCAACTGGTTGAGGTGGTTTGGGGACGCTGGGCGCGGGCAATCCAACTGCGGCGCAAACTGTGGTGCATGGCGCACGCCAAACTGGTCGATGGCGAAGCCTTCGCAACGATCCGCCGCAACGGTCGGGTCCGCAGTGACATCAAGCTTGATGTGGTGCTGCACGAGACTGAGCAGTGCCAGACACCCTATCTGCCGTACGGCGACCCCGGTTACATCGACGGGGTGCGGTTCGATCAGTATGGGAACCCGTTGTGGTACGACTTCTTGAGGCACCATCCCGGCTCCGACCACGCGATGGCCTACACGGAAGACGTGGACCGGGTGCCGGCGCATCTGGTGGCCCACTGGTTCCGGCTGCGCCGGCCGGGCCAGCACCGGGCGGTGCCTGAGTTCTCCAGCACGCTCAACACGGGCGCCGCTCGCAGGCGCTGGCTCGAGGCGACCGTCGCCGCGGCCGAGACCGCGGCCGACTACTCGGTTCTTCTCAAGACCATGGTGCAGCCCGAGGACTTCGAGGGGGTTGTACCGCTGTCCACGCTGGAGATCGAGAAGCGGATGATGACGGCGCTGCCCGACGGGTACGACGCCTACCAGATGAAGTCAGAGCACCCCACTCGGCAGTTCGAGGACTTCAACAATTCACTGATCAACGAGCAGGCCCGGCCTAAGTCGATGCCGCTCAATAAAGCCTCCTGCAACTCTGCCAAATACAACTACGCGTCGGGCCGGCTGGACCACCAGACCTACTACGCCGAACTTGATGTGGAGCGTGAAGACTGCAGCGAGCTAACGCTGGATGTGATCTTTGACGCGTTCTTTGATGCGGCCGTGATGACCTACGGCTGGTTCGGCGGAGACACGCGGATCCTCACCGATCAGGCTCGGGCGCACGCATGGGATTGGCCCAAGCACGGCGTGGCCGACGTCGAGTCGGAGGCGAAGGCCAACGAGATTCGGCTCAAGAGCGGCCAGGTCGGTCTGCACCGCCTGTACTCCGAGCAGGGCCTCGACCTCGACGACGAGGTGCGGCAGATGGCCCAGGCCTTCGGGGTTGACGAGAAGGTTGTCCGGGAGCGGCTGCTCGACATCGCGCTCCCTAAGCCCCCAGGCATGCAGCCGCCGGCAGGCTCAGGAGAATCCACTGCGGACAAGGCGGTGGCGGCGATCGTCAACCGCGTCCATCCCCAACTCAACGGCAATGGAGCACTCCATGGCAACTAAAGACAAGCCTCTGATCGCGATGTACGCCCCCGTCAGCATTGAGGCGGCGGAACCAGAGGAGGGGAAGCAGGAGGGGCCGGCGAAGTTCAGCACCACGTTCTACACGGGTGGCGAGCTTGAGATCGAGGGTTGGGACCACCCGGTGGTGGTCGACCTCGCCGGCTTGGAGGAGGGCAACGTGCTGGTGGCCAATCTCGACCACGACCGGTCGAAGCGGGTTGGCAACTTCGACGTCGTGAACGACGGCGCACAGCTCGTCGCCAACGGCACCGCCACCGCCGCCACCTCGGCGAGGGACGAAGTCGTGAACAGCGCGAAGGCCGGCTACAAGTGGCAATCCAGTCTCGAGGTGAAGCCTAAGAAGGTGGAGTTCGTGAAGGCTGGCGCTTCTGCGGAGGTGAATGGGCAGACCTTTAAGGGCCCGGTTTATGTCGCCCGCAAGGGTGTGCTCAAGGGGTTTGGGTTCGTCTCGCATGGTGCGGACGACAACACCACCGTAGCAATCGCCGCCTCGGCGGCTTCCAACGGAGGAAAAGAAATGAAGCCGGAAGTCAAAGAGTGGATTGAGGCGATGGGCCTCAACACCGATGAACTGTCAGCCGATGTGCTGAGCAACCTGGAGGCCGATTACGCGGGCCGTCCGGGCAAGCGCACCGTGAAGGCGGAGAGCAAGTCGCTGGATGACATCCACGCGGCCAAGAAGGCCGAGCAGGACCGGGTGCAGGCGATCACCGACTACGCCTCCACCGCGTTCGATCGGTGCCCGTTCGAGAGTGACCAGATCAAGCTGCTGGCGCAAACGGCGATCGACGAGAAGTGGGACGTTGACAAGTTCCGCCTGGAGTTGTTCGAGGCGACCACCTCGGCGGCGCCCACCGTGTTCGCCCCGCGCGACAGTCGTGGCCAGAGGCTGAGCGGCAAGGTTCTCGAAGCGGCCGTCTGCATGTCGGGCGGCATGGAGGAAGAGAACCTCAACAAGCACTTCAAGGACCAGGAACTCGAAGCGGCGCACAGCCGGTTCCGTGACGGCATCAGCCTGAATGAACTGTTCCTGGTCGCCGCGCAGGCCAATGGCTACAACAGCCCCGGCCAGCGGATGAACATCGACGTGCAGCGTGCGGCGATGGGGATGACGGGCCCGCAAACGCAGATCCGCGCGGCGGGCTTCAGCACCGTCAGCCTGCCCAACGTGCTTTCGAACGTGGCCAACAAGTTCCTCCGCGAGGGCTGGGACCACGTGGACCAGGAGTGGCGGAAGATCTCCGCGATCCGCTCGGTGAGCGACTTCAAGCAGATCACCACCGTCAGCCTGACCGGCGACTTCGAGTTCGAGCAGGTTGGCAAGAATGGTGAACTGAAGCACGCCGAGCCGGGCGAGTTGACGTACAACAACCAGGCCGACACCTACGGCCGGATGTGTGCGATCACCCGGACGGACTTCATCAACGACGACCTGGGCGCCCTGACGGCGATTCCTCGCCGGCTGGGCCGAGGCGGCGCGCTGAAGATGAACAACATCTTCTGGACCGCGTTCCTCAACAACTCGTCGTTCTTCGCCAGCGGCAACTCCAACGTGTCGACCGACACGGGCGCTCTGGGTCTGACCGGCCTGCAGCAGGCCGAGACGATCTTCATGAACCAGACGGACCCGGACGGCGAGCCTCTTGGCGCCGAGCCGAAGATCCTGCTGGTGCCGACGGCCCTGAAGGCCACCGCGCTGGAGCTCATGACGAGCGAGCGTGTGGTGACCGGTTCGGACCTGACCCGTGGCGACCGCAACATTTACCGCGGCCGCTTCGACGTGGTCTCCAGCCCGTACCTGAGCAACTCGAACTACACGGGTTACTCGGCGTCGGCTTGGTACCTGCTCGCCAGCCCGATGGACATCCCCGTGATCGAGGTGGCCGCTTTGTTCGGTCGCGTCGAGCCGACGGTGGAGACCGCGGACGCGGCGTTCAATGTCCTGGGCGTGCAGATGCGCGGCTACAGCGACGTGGGCGTGGCGCTGCAAGAGTACCGCGGCGGCGTCCGCGCTGACGGTTCTGCGGCCGACTGATCGTTGACCAAGGCTTACTCGGGATCTCCTGAGTTGCGTCCTCTCGTCGGTTTCCGCAGAGCCGGCGGGAGGGCGCCTTTAACAACCAGAAAGGGACCACGCGATGAAGTGCACGATTTTACGAAACCTGGGCCGCACCTTCTGCAAGAAGAACGGCCTGGACCACGAGGAGCTCACCGAGGGCGCCGAGGTGAGCCTCGATGGCGAGGTCGCCGAGAAGCTGATCAAGCTGGGTCTCGCCGAGACCGGCGACGGCAAGAGCAAGAGCGAGCCCAAGACGACCGTGAAGGGCGAGGAACCAAAGGCCAGCGTTGCGGACGCGAAGGCCACCCCCATCGGCAAGTAGCCCCACCGGCCGCCGACCGGAAGCGACAAGCGACACTCAGGAGAACCTACAGATGGATACCAGCCAACAACCCCGCCGCACGTTCCTCGGGATGCCCGGATACGGAGACATCAGCGCAGGCGCTGCGCGGGGGTTCTACCGCGCATCGGAGAGTCCGCAGTACGTGAGCATGCAGTACAACGAGGGCTCGCTGCTCGCGCAGAACTTCAATGCGTTGTGGTGCACCGCCCTGAACCTAAAGCAGAAGGGCGCCTCGCTCGACTACTTCGCGATGCAGCACGCGGACATTTCTCCGCAGCCCGGTTGGCTGGATGTGCTGATCGAGGAGCTTGAGGATCGCGACCTCGATGTGCTGAGCGTGGTGGTGCCGATCAAGTCGGTGCACGGCCTGACCAGCACGGCGATGGACAGCGATGACCGGTCGGCGTTCCACCCGATGTGCCGGCTGACGATGACCGAGATCTTCGACCTGCCTGAGACGTTCACGAGCGACGACCTGGGGCACCCGCTGTTGATCAACACCGGGCTCTGGATCTGCCGTCTGAACATGGACTGGGCCCCCAAGCTGCACTTCACGGTCAACGACCGGCTGGTGCAGGTCCCCGACGGCCGGTACATGGCCGAGGTCGAGCCGGAAGACTGGTACTTCTCGCGGCTGTGCCACGAGCTAGGCCTGAAGGTTGGCGCCACGCGCAAGGTGCGGGTGGCTCACCAGGGCAAGCACGTGTTCGTGAACTCGCACCCGTGGGGCAGTCAGCAGTTCGACCAGGAGTACGTCAAGGAGAGCGTCCTGGACGTCGGCAAGCCCGATGGCTGGTGTTTCCCGTACGACGTGCCGGGTTGGCTGCTTCCCGAGGAAGGCCTCGCCCTGGCCCGTCTGGCTGAGGGCAAGCTGGTGCTGGAGGTCGGCAGTTACTGCGGCAAGAGCACCATCTGCATGGCGCAGACGGCCGCTCAGGTGGTGTCGGTCGACCCGCACGACGGACGCGGCACCTCGGCGCCGCAGGACACCGAGAAACAGCTCCGGGGCAACCTCGCGCAGTTCGGCGTGGCCGACAAGGTCGCCGTGGTCAAAGGCACGTTCCACTCCTCGGAAGACTCGGACCAGTTGTTCGACCTGATCTTCCTGGATGGTTCGCACGACCTGGAAAGCATCCAGCAGGACCTGACCAACGCGCGGCGGATACTGAAGGAGGACGGACTGATCGCGGTGCACGACTACCGCGAGAAGCCGGGCGACTACGACGGTTCGTGGGATCCGGGCGTCACCGAAGCAGTCAACAAGTCCCTCGAGAGTGGCGATATGGAGTTTGTTTCCCGACACGCCACCATCGTGGTGCTGAGGCCCAAGGAACTCGTGCCGGCATGACCCAGGTGATCATAGGACTGGGGTCGGGTCGCTGCGGCACCCGATCACTCGCCTACCTGCTGAGGCAGGCTGGGGTCGACGCGCGTCACGAGCGTGGGCCGGCGTTGAGTTGGAAGTTCGAACTGAATCCGCTGCGTCACATCCAAGCGGGTGAGGAGGCGGGCGCGGAGTCGTGGGCGGACGTGGGGTTCTACTACCTCCCGCACGTCGAGCGGATCCGCAGCGCGTACCCTCAGGCCAAGTTCGTGTGTCTCAGGAGAAACAAGAGCGACACGGTGCGGAGCTTCCTGACTCAGGAGGGTCGGGGCAGACGGTGGTTTGAGCGAGGCGGCAGCGCCTGGTCGAGGAGCCTCCCGGATTACCGGGGCGTCCCCTTCGCCCAGGCGGTGAGTCGTTACTACGACGACTATTACCGCAAGGCCGAGCAACTGTGCGACCAGCGGTTCCAGATTTTCCCTACGGAAGACCTGGGCAAAGTGGAAAGCGTCAGGGGCCTCTTGAGGTCTCTGGGCTTGAGCGTGGATCACGTTTCTGCGGGCGTGAGAGTTACGGATACCAACTCAAATGTTCTAGCAGAGGTGTAGAAAAATGGCTGAAGCAGCTTTCCGTTGTGGTTACCCCACCATGGTGCCGTACACCCCGTCCTCGGGCGCGGTGACCGCTGGTGACATGATCCTTTTGGGCAACTCCGCTGGCGTCAGCCTCGGCGTGGCTCACAGCGACATCGCCAACAGCACGCTGGGCGAAATCTCGGTTGGCGGCGGTTGCTACGACTGTCAGGTCGCGAGCAACTACGCGGCGTGGACCAAGGTCTACAAGCCGAGCGCCAACGCGATCCTGACCACGACCAGCACGAACAACGCGCAGTTCGGGTTCACCGTCGAGGCCGCCGCGGCCGCCAACGCGACCGTTCTGGTTCTCCACCACCCGCTCATCTGAGTGGGTGAGTAGTTTCGTCGTCCGTTGAATTTTCGAGAAGCCCATGGCCCGCAAACTCCTGCAACGATCCGAAACCGCCCTCGGCAACCGGCTGAAATTGTCGGCCACCGAGACGGTCGAGATCCGCGCGGAGGACGGGCAGGTTATCGAGCAGATCGAGATGACCAAGCTGCCCCGCGACATCGAGCGGTTCGACGTCGAGGAGGCCGAGTTTACCGCTCTCGAGCAGGACTGGACCGTGTTCGAGTCCGAGCTGTTGTTCGACGACGGCAAACGCGAGCCTCAGCGGGGTTGGGAGATCTGGCGAGAGCCCATCGACGGCAAGCGTGAGGTGTACGCGGTGCTGCCCAATGGCTCGGGGCGATGTTTCGAGGCGATTGGCAGCATCGGCGAGTTGTACATGATCTTCAGCAAGTTCGATCGGAAGGAAGATCATGCCTGACCCCGGCGAGGCGATCTGTGATGCGCTCGTGGCGTTCATCGAGGACCACCAGGCCGGCGGCAGTAACACGCTGTCGCTCCACTGCAGTCCGAAGGCGCCCGAGGACATCCTGGCAGAGCTCAAGCGGGAGTCGGAAGACCTGCAGTTGTTCTTTACGCCCTACGCGGAGACGGAGGAGAAGATTGGCCGCGGCGGGCAGGCGCTGGAGGAGTTTGTGGTGAGTGCGGTGATCGCCAAGAAGTTGAGCGACACGTTCACTCGCAAGAAGCTGTTCCAGTTCGTGCGGGAGTTGCGGGTGCTGGTCCGTGGCCAGCGGATGGCCGGCTACGTCTACAGCAACGGCGAGACGGCCACCAAGTACAACCCGGACGACCTGCACGAGAACAACCGGTTCCAGAGCGTGGTCCGCTTTTACTACAGGACGGTGGGATGAAGTTCGGCGTGAATTTCGACATGTTCGTCGACCGATCGCACGTCATCCGCGCCATCAACAAGTGGAAGCGGGCGGTGTTGAGTCGGACCGGCGCCTACGCGCGGCAGGCTGTCAAGAACGCGATTAAGAACCCCACCAAGAAAGACAGGAAGCGACAGGGCCGGCTGCCTGCGGGGCAGCCACCCCGGCGTGGCCCAACCGATCTGCTGCGGAGGTTTATTTTCTTTGGGATCGACACCGACACCGAGTCCGTTGTCATCGGGCCGCTGGTGTTCAGTTCTCAACCAAAACTCAGGGGTGTGAAGAATGTGCCGGAACTGCTGGAGTTCGGGGGCGAGGAACTCATTCGGGTCCTCACCAAAAAAGATGATCCAGCCCGGTACGAGTTTGTGAAGTACGAGCCCCACCCGTACGTCAGGCCGCAGCAGGCCGACGCCGAGAAGCGGATGGAGCAATTGATCGAATCCACGCCACTGATTTAGGGGATAACCATGGCCAACTTACTTGGCGACGACTGGCGGCTGTACTACGACACCGCCGATGACTGGGCCAACGCCACCTTTGTCCAGCAGACCGACCTGGGCGACCTGGGGTTTGAGTTCAACCCCGAGCAGGTCGAGGTGCCCAAGCGGCAGACCCACAAGGTGTACAAGAGCGGCCGGCAGGACTGGATGCTCTCGTTCAACCTGAACGCCAACCCCGGCGCCACGTTCTACGACGCGGTCGAGGCGGCGATCGAGGCGGGCAGTTCGCTGCACCTCGCGTTGGCCAACGGCGACATCACCGCCAACGGCACCAAGTATTGGCACGCCGACTGGAACATGTACGGCAACATCGAGGCGGACCTGGACTCCAACTCCCAGATCCCCATCGAGGCGAAGTGCTCGGCGACGAGCAACAACACGCCCGTCAAGGTGACCGTGGGCTCGTAGCCCGTTTGCGAGTTCGCTTACACGACCCAAGAGAAAAGTCATGTCTCAGGAAACCCAGGAGATCGCGAGGGCGCTGCTGCGAGGCGCCCGCGCCGCCGGTGGCAATCAGGTGTGCGTGTCGGCTCCCCAACTTGTAAAGGTGCTCGAGGATTATGTCTCAGGAGAAGACGCAGGAAGAACTGCAGCAGCGGACGACGCCGCCGACGTTCGAGGACAGCAAGGGGAACGTGTGGACCCTGAACCTGACGGTGGGCCTGGCGGAAAAAATCGTCGAGCGGACCCAGGTTGACCTGCTCGACGAAAACCCCATGGCGGTTGTCCTGGACCTGATCTACGACTACCGCATGCTGACCAAGGTGTTGTGGGAGTTCGTTGAGGTGCGGGCGACGGAGCTCGGAATCGACCGCGGTCAGTTCATTGAGGGCCTGGACTCCGACGCGCTCAGCGAGGGCTGGTCCGCCATCAGCGAGGCGGTCATTTTTTTTACCCCGCCCCACGCCCGAGCGGGGATCCGCGCGACGTGGGAGAAGCAGATGGAGGCGATGGAAAGGGGGACACAGGCGCTGGTGGACCAGGTCAAGAACCCCCACACCGATCGGCAGATCGAGAGGGCGATGGAGAAGATGAAGAAGGACCTGCAGGGCCACCTCGAGAAATCTGTTTCCGACTAGCGGGCGTCCTGGGGGTCGACCCTCGTCCGTACAGCCTGCGTGAGTTGGTCTGGATGCGGGACAGCAAGGTGGAGGAAGACTGGTACCACACCGCGTTCATCGTGGCGACGATCGAGAACAACGCCTTTGGGCGTAAGCGGCGGGCCACGCAGCCGATTGACCGCCACCCGATGAAGCGGTCGATCAGGGGCCGCCACCGCCGCAAGAAGCGGTTGAGCAACGAACAGGCCGAGAGGATCCTCGACCGCATGATGGGGACTGGCGATGGCTAGTGCGAGGCAACTCCGAGCCGGCAAGGCGATCATCGAGCTCAGCTTGTTGAGCGGGCCCGTCGAGAAGAAGCTGCGCCGGCTGCACGGGATGACCAAGCGGCTGGGAAGCGCCTTCACCGCGATCGGAACGCTGGGCGGCAGTCGTGGCGGAGGCGGCTCATTCCTGTACCGCCTGCTGGTTGGCTCGGCGATCTCTTCGGCGATCCTGTGGCCGGTCAAACTGGCGGCAGACCTCGAGGCGGCCACCGCGGAGTTCACCACTTTCACCGGCAGCGCCCATGAGGCCCAGCGGGTGCTGAAGTGGATCCAGGACTTTGCCACCAAGACGCCGTACAACATCGGCGAGTTGCAGAAGGCGGCCCGCACGATGCTCTCGTTCGGCGTGGCGGCCAAGGACGTCACCGGGGCCCTGGAGGCCATCGGCAACATCGCGGCGGGCAACACCGAGCGACTGGACCGCCTGGCGGTCGCGTTCGGCCAGTCGGCCTCCAAGGGCCGCCTGCAGGCCGAGGAGGTGCGGCAGTACGTCAACGCCGGCTTCAACCCGCTGCAGGAGATCGCGCGGACCACGGGCGAGTCGATCGGCGAGGTGACCGAGCGGATGAAGGCGGGCAACGTCACCTTCCAGGAGGTGGGCAAGGCGTTCATCACCGCGACCAAAGGCGGGGGTCGCTTCAACGGCCTGTTGGAACGCTTCTCGCGCACGCTCAAGGGCCAGATCGACATCTTCAAAGAAGCGTTCAACGTGGCCATCCGTCCGCTGGGCGAGGAAATGCTCCCCACGCTGAAGCAGTTCTTCGG
>JAUILW010000278.1 GCA_030432795.1 Gammaproteobacteria bacterium | reverse complement strand
CGCGGGCGGTACATCGCCTCGCACTGTCACCCGTTCGCCCGTGCGCCGTTCCGGGAAGTAGTCCCACACCGCATGGTGGTGCACGGCGCGGTTGTCCCACATCACCAGCGTGTGTGGCCGCCACTGCACTCGGCAGTGAAAGCGGGTATTGGTCTCGATGTGCCGGTAAAGCATGTCGAGGATCGCCCGGCTTTCCCGCGGCGAGAGCTCGTGAATTTTTTCCGTGAACGCTTCGTTGACGAACAGCACCGGTTTGCCGCTGTCCGGGTGGCGTGTCACTACCGGGTGTGTGGCGCAGGGATAGCTCTGTCCCGGCTTCGGCTCCACCCCGTAGGCGCGCAGATCCTGCCAGCCGCTGTGGTAGGCGGTGAGGCCCAGCAGCATCTGCTGGATGGCCGGGGAGAGGGTGGCGTAGGCCTCCATCATGCTGGCGAACAGCGTGTCGCCGCCACCGGACTGAGGGGTCTCGGTGATGAGCAGCGCTGAGGCTTTTGGTGGTATGGGCTCGCAGGAGAGGTCTGTGTGCCAGGATTCTCCGTTGGCCACGCGGGTGTTCTCGGTGATGCGCACATCGAATATCTCCGGGTCGCCGGGCATGCCCAGATGGGTCTTTGCCGGGTGTGTCTGCAGATCACCAAACAACCTTCCGAAGGCCTTGTGCTGATCGCGGGTAAGCGACTGCTCCCGAAACACGAGCACCAGGTGCCGAGCGAAAGCCTCGCGCACTTCGGAGAGTGCCGCCGTGGAGAGCTGCGCCAGGTCTGCGCCTTGTACTTCCGCACCGATGTTCGGCGTGATCGGCTGCACGTGTATGTGCCGGTACTGCACCTCAACCTCGCGGCAGCAGGCGGAACAGGTAGGCTTCTTCGACGTTCTCGTTGCGCGGCCGATTGCCGTATTTCTGCTCGTAGAGATCGGCGAAGGCGGTGAACTCCTCTGCGCTGTTCACACGTTCAGCGGTGAGCTCATAGATCGATTCGCCGATTTTCAGCCGCACTCTGGGGTCGATCTCCATGTGCTCTACCCAGGTGGCGCGGTTGGCGCCGGCGTGCACCCAGAGATCTGCGTCGTGGCCCACGATCCACAGCTTCACGCTGTAGGGCTCGGCTGGGTTGGTTTCGAGCTCGATGATGTCTGGCTGCGCCACCTCGCTCCAGCTTTCGGGCGCTGGCGCCACCCTGCCTTCCAGGGCGCCGCCGGAGAACGGCACGTAGCTGCAACCGCACAGGGCAAGTACAACCGCAAACAGGATGATTTTCGTTGTGTGCATCTTCGTCCCCTTCGTCAGCGCGGCCTAAAGTCTCTCAACCAGCCCTCAGACGCAATCAGCAAAGCCCGGAAGTCGTTGACGTTGGTGTGGGTCGGCCCGGTCATCACGAGATCGCCGAGCTTCTCGAACACGCTGAAAGCGTCGTTCTCCGCAAGGCTGCCAGAAACGTCCAGCCCAAGCGCTGTGGCGCGGCGCAGCGTATCCGGGAAGACGTAGGCTCCGGCATTGTTCTCGCTGCCATCTGCACCGTCCGTATCAATGGCGATGGCGCTGATGTTGGAAGCACCCGCCAACCCCTGCGCGAGCCCCAGCAGAAACTCCGTGTTCGGTCCGCCGCGTCCGTTTCCACGTATGGTGACGGTATGTTCTCCGCCGCTCAGGAGCACCAGCCCGTCGCCTGCCAGCGGTGTGCCGTGGTGCAGGCAGGACAGGGCGAGACCAGCGTGCACGCGGCCCGACTCCCGCGCTTCGCCCTCGATTGCGTCTCCCAGTATCAACGGCGTCAGGCCCAGTGCGCGTGCGCGATTCGCTGCCGCGGTCAGCGCTTGCATGGGAGTTGCCACCAGGTGGAATTGCGCATTGTGAGGCACCGGTACGGGCACGTTAGCGCTCAGCACGTCCGCAACTGACGCTGGAATGGGGATGGCGTAGCGCTGAAGAATGGAGAGCGCTTCATCTGATGTGGTGTGATCCGCGACAGTGGGCCCCGAGCCGATGTCGAGCGGGGTGTCGTTCGGTACGTCGGAGATCGCCAGCGTCACCACCCGCGCGGGCGCTGCGGCGGCGGCCAGGCGCCCACCCTTGATGCGGGATATGTGCCGGCGTACGCAGTTGATCTCGTCGATGGCCGCACCACTGCGCAGCAGCGCCTGGGTCAGGGCCTGTTTTTCGGCGAGCGTAATCTCCCCGGCGGGCAGCGGCAGCAGGGCCGAGGCACCGCCGGACATCAGGCAGATGAGCAGGTCTTGGGCGCCGAGTGTCACCGCCAGATCGAGCATGCGCGCTGCGGCTTGCCGGCCTGCGTCGTCCGGTACGGGATGTCCGGCTTCCACCACCTCGATGTGCTGACACGGTAATGCGTGACCGTATCGTGTGACCACGAGCCCGCTGAGCGGTCCATCCCATGCCGCTTCCAACGACTGCGCCATGGCCGCGGCAGCCTTGCCTGCACCTATCACAAGGGTACGCCCCTCCGGTGGCTGCGGCAGATAGGGTGCAAGATCAGGCCGAGCGGCATGCACCGCGGTAAGCGCAAGGTCGGTGAGCAGATCACGTGCAGCAGAGTAGTCGGCCATGGGCGCAGTGTACTGCAAGCGTTACCTTGCGGTGCCGCCTGGCCTCCACGACAATGATTCGGGGACCAGAGTGCAGGACACCAGATATGAGCGACGACTTGCTGCCGATTCGTGGCGCGCCAGGCTCTCCGTACACGAGGAAAATGCTGGGTGTGCTGCGCTTTCGCCGTATTCCGTACCGTTTCGTGCAGGGAGATCAATCCGCACCCTCAGACCTGCCCGCGCCGAAAGTGCAGCTCATCCCTGTGCTGTACTTTTCAGCCGAAGATGGGTCGCTGCAGGCGGAGGTGGACAGCACGCCGCTCATCCGACGTCTGGAAGCCGAGTATTCCGGGCGCAGCCTCATACCGGCTGATCCGGTGGTGGCATTTCTCGACTATCTGCTGGAAGACTATGGCGACGAGTGGCTGACCAAGGCCATGTTTCACTACCGCTGGTACTACCAGGCGGACATCGACATGGCGGGGTCTATCCTGCCGTTCTACAGCGGTGTTTCCAGGCCCGACGAGCAGGCTGCGCAGATGAAGGCAGCGTTCTCCGAGCGGCAGATTTCCCGGCTCTATGTGGTTGGCTCCAACGACACCACCGCACCCGTCATCGAAAACAGCTACCGGCGTTTTCTGAGCCTGCTCAACGAACACCTCAAAAACCACAATCATCTGCTCGGTGCGCGTCCCGGCGCCGGTGATTTTGCCTGCTTCGGCCAGCTCACCCAGCTCGTGCAGTTCGACCCGACGCCGTCGGGTATCGCTGCGGCCGAGTTTCCGCGGGTGCATGCCTGGGTAAGCAAGATGGAAGACCTTTCCGGCCTCGAAGTGCATGACGACGGCTTTTTCAGCGCGGAGCGCGTGCCGGAAACCCTCATCGCGCTGCTGACGGAGATCGGCAGAACCTACGTGCCGGTGATGCTCGCCAACGCTCGTGCGCTGGACGCCGCGCTCGGCGAAGTGCAGGCGGAAGTGGACGGCTTACCGTGGGTGCAGGAGCCCTTTGCCTACCAGGGCAAGTGCCTGCAGTGGCTGCGCATCGAGTACGCCAGGCTCGACGATGAGGATCGCGCGCGTCTCGATGCCATCCTCCACGGTACCGGCTGCGAGCGCCTGGTCGCGCGCCCCGAATAGTTCAATCCCATAAGGAAACCCATATGTCTGAGCAAGAGTACACTCCGCCGAAGGTCTGGACCTGGGACAAGGAAAGCGGCGGGCGTTTCGCCAACATCAACCGGCCCATTGCCGGTGCTACCCACGACAAAGAGCTCCCCGTTGGCGAGCATGCGTTGCAGCTCTACTCGCTGGCCACGCCCAACGGCGTGAAGGTAACGGTGCTGCTCGAAGAGCTGCTCGAGCTCGGTGTGAAGGAAGCGGAGTACGACGCCTGGCTGATCAACATCGGCGACGGCAACCAGTTCGGCAGCGGGTTCGTAGACATCAATCCCAACTCGAAAATTCCGGCGCTGCTCGACCGCAGCACCAACCCGCCGACCAGGGTGTTCGAATCCGCCGCCATCCTCTTCTACCTGGCGGAGAAGTTCGGCCACTTCCTGCCCACCGATCCGTCTCAGCGCGCCGAGTGCATGTCGTGGCTGATGTGGCAGATGGGCAGCGCGCCATACATCGGCGGCGGCTTCGGGCACTTCTATGCCTATGCGCCCATGAAGATCGAGTACTGCATCAACCGGTATGCCATGGAGGCCAAGCGGCTGCTCGACGTGCTCGACCGCGCACTCGCCGATCGCCCGTACCTGTGTGGCAACGACTACAC